>CACNMX010000017.1 GCA_902621675.1 uncultured Prochlorococcus sp.
ATTAAACAAACGTCTTAAAAGAAGATCAACTAGCATTTTAATACCTTGCTTATATGAAGAGTTTGAGCGTCCAGCACTAAAAGATATAAGAGAAGTTTTAAAAAACCTTACAGGCTTAAATGAATTAGTAATTGCTCTCTCAGCAAAAACTGTTGAGCAAGTTAAGGCAGCAAAATCATTTTTTGACTCAATGCCATTCTCAGTTCACGTTCAATGGACTAATTCTCCCTCTGTAATTGAGCTATTAAAAAGCCAAGAAAAAAATGGATTAGAACTTTTAGGAACTCCAGGTAAAGGATGGGCTGTATGGCAAGGCATAGGAGTTGCGACTAGAAAATCAGAAGTTGTTGCTCTTTTTGATGCTGATATAAGAACTTTTAGTCCATTATATCCTTCAAGAATGATACTTCCACTTCTGGATGAATCATATGGAATATCATATGTAAAAGCTTTTTACAGTAGATTATCTCTAGAAACAAATCAATTGCAAGGTAGAGCAACAAGATTATTCGTGGGTCCTTTACTAGCAAGTCTTGAGCAGTTAGTTGGTAAGGGTCCGTTTTTGCAATATCTTCAATCATTTAGATATCCATTAGCAGGTGAGTTTGCTTTTACTAAAGACCTTGCTATGAATTTAAGAATACCTTGTGACTGGGGTTTAGAGATAGGTTTATTATCAGAGGTTTATAGAAATGTAAGGACCTCCAAAATAGCCCAGGTTGACCTAGGTTTATTTGATCATAAACATAAGAATATTGGAGATTCCTCTAAAGAAGGATTGCAAAAAATGTGTACAGAAATACTTTCAAGTGTTTTAAGAGGTCTCATGGAACATCAAGCCGAGACGTTAACTAGCACTCAACTAGCAACTTTAGAAGTTCTCTACAAAAGAGTTGGAGAAGATCGGGTAAAACAATTTGGATTAGATTCAGCAGTTAATCAACTTCCATATGATAGGCACGAAGAAGAATTATCAGTACAAAAGTTTGCGAAACTATTAAGACCTGCTACAGAAGATTATCTAGCTTGTCCTACGACACTTCAATTACCAAGTTGGTCAAGAGTTCTTTCTTGTGAGAACAAACTGCAAGAAGATTTAGCTATTGCGGGGTCAAAAGACATAAAAATAAGTGAAAAAGAATTAATTAAAAACTTCTAAAGCAAAAAATACCTTTGAGCCATTGGGACTTCATCAAGTGGTTCACAAGTAAGAAGTTCTCCATCAGAAAAAACTTCATAAGTTTGAGGATCAACTGAAATATTTGGTAGTTTACTATTAAGTTTTAGGTTTGATTTATTGATATTTCTGGTATTTTCTACGGCAATACATTTCTTTTGTAAACCTAATTTATTTGGAATATTTTGTTCAATTGAATTTTTACTTAAAAAGGTAAAAGAACTCTTAATTAAAGATTGGCCGAAACTTGCAAACATAGGTCGACCATGAACAGGACCTGGAGTAGGAATTGAAGCATTTGCATCACCCATTTGGGACCAAACTATAGATCCTCCTTTAACAACTAATTCAGGCTTTACCGCAAAAAAGGAAGGTTTCCATAATGCCAAATCCGCAATTTTACCCTTTTCTATAGACCCAACATGTTTATCAATACCATGAGCTATTGCAGGATTAATTGTGACTTTAGAAATATATCTCTTTATTCTATAATTATCGTTTCTATCAGAATCCTGCGATAGCGGTCCCCTTTGGACTTTCATTTTATGTGCGGTTTGAAAAGTTCTTGTTATTACTTCACCAACTCTTCCCATAGCTTGGGAGTCACTGGCAATAATGGAGAAGGCACCAATATCATGTAGGATGTCCTCTGCAGCAATAGTCTCTCTTCTGATCCTTGATTCAGCAAATGCAATGTCTTCTGGGATTTTAGAATCTAAATGATGACAAACCATTAACATGTCAAGATGCTCTTCTAATGTGTTCCTTGTATAAGGTCTTGTTGGATTTGTACTACTAGGAAGAACATTTTTTTCTCCACAGATTTTTATGATGTCTGGAGCATGACCTCCACCTGCTCCTTCGGTATGAAATGTATGAATAGTTCTTCCTGCAATAGCGTTGATGGTATCTTCAACAAAGCCTGCCTCATTCAAAGTATCAGTATGTATACATACTTGTACGTCAAAATTATCTGCAACATTTAGACAAGAATTTATTGTAGAAGGAGTGGTTCCCCAATCCTCATGAAGCTTCAATCCACATGCACCAGCCTCAACCTGATCAATTAGATTGCTCTCGTTTGTTGAGTTTCCTTTTCCAAAAAAACCTAAATTCATGGGAAACGCTTCTGCAGATTGAAGCATTCTTGAAATATGAAAAGAACCCGGAGTACAAGTAGTAGCATTTGTGCCAGTAGCAGGTCCAGTTCCTCCTCCCAACATGGTTGTAATTCCAGAGGCTAGTGCTGTCTCAATTTGTTGGGGACAGATAAAGTGAATGTGGGTATCTATTGAACCTGCAGTAAGAATATGCCCCTCTCCAGCTATTACTTCTGTTGATGCACCAATAACAATATCAACATTATCCTGGATATCAGGATTGCCAGCCTTACCAATTTCAAAAATCATTCCATCTTTTATACCCACATCAGCCTTAATTATTCCCCACCAATCTACGATCAAAGCATTAGTTATTACGGTATCTACTGCTCCATCAGTTCTTCTTACTTGAGACTGTCCCATCCCATCTCGAATAACTTTACCTCCACCGAATTTAACTTCATCTCCGTATGTAGTTAAATCCTTTTCTACTTCTATAAAAAGTTCGGTATCAGCGAGCCTTACTCTATCTCCGGTAGTGGGTCCGTAAGTTTGAGCATAAGTTTTTCTATCAATTTTATAAGACATAATTTTAACTATCTAAAGAACCATTAACTATTGAATTAAAACCATATGCATTTCTTAAACCTGAAAATGGCACTAATTTGACATCTGTTGTATCACCAGGTTCAAATCTAATTGCTGTTCCTGCAGGAATGTCGAGACGCATACCATGTGTTAATTCACGATCAAAAATTAAAGCCTTATTTGCTTCATGAAAATGATAATGAGATCCAACTTGCACAGGTCTATCTCCAGAATTAGAAACCGTTACTGATTTAACTTGCTTACTAAGATTTAGTTCGATTTCACCTTGTTCAGGAATTATTTCGCCAGGAATTAAATTACTCATAACTAATTAATCGGATTGTGAATAGTAACTAATTTAGTCCCATCGGGGAAAACCGCTTCTATTTGAACTTCATCAACCATTTCAGGAATGCCCTCCATAACTTGTGATTTTGAAAGCCAGGTAGTTCCCTCTGACATTAATTGACTTACACTTTTACCATCTCGTGCTCCTTCAAGAACTTGAAAACTTAAAAAAGCAATTGTTTCAGGATAATTAAGCTTAAGACCTCGACTAAGCCTTCTTTCAGCTAAGAGTGCAGCAGAAAAAATCAATAATTTATCCTTTTCTTGAGGTGAAAGATGCATAATAAAAAATTAATCTATAAATTCTTAAAAAAGGTTCTTTCTGAACATAATTAATAATTCATAGAATCTTGTAAAGGCCATACACCTTGATATTTTGGCTCACAAAATCCGCAAACAGACCTAATTTGTTTCCAAATACAAAAAAAACATTTTCTAGCATCTTGAGAAGAACTCCCTAGAAATCTTACAGAGATTCCATTTTCAAGGATTCCAATAGATAAATTATTATTAGTTTCATTGAAAATTTTTTTTATATTTCCTACAAGATTTTTTATTTTTGACTTGGAAAAATCTTTTTCGCAAATCCAAATTAAGGATCCAAAAACGGGCATGTAATCCATGCCTGACTTCGCCACAAAACTTGCCTTAGATAATTCAATCTGATCAACATATTCCCAATCATCAAGTAAATCATTATTTCTAATGATTTCTAATTTAGACCTAAAAACTCCACTCTCAATAGATTCTCCCGAAGAAGATCTTCCAAGTCTTATTAAATCAGTAAATAAAAAACTTGAAGTTTCTGAAATAGATACTTTAAAAATTTGCTCATATAAACCATTTGCAAAGATGATTGTTTCTTGAGGAAGATACTCTAAATGAGAATTGTCAAGAATGTTTATGAGATTCTTTTGCTTTGAAAAACTTCCTTTTGGATTTATTTTAGATCTACCAACTGATCCATATACTTTCTGAGCTGAAGAAGTCGTCAACAAAACCTTAGAATTTTTTTCAATATTTACCTTAAAGTCGAGTAAATCACCTCCTACCAATCCCCCTGCAGTATGTAGAACAGGCAAAATGCATCTGCCCTCTTGATCATGAGTAGACTTCAATAACTTATACGGAGAAGTTGATTTAGATTTAAAGATTGTTTTATCAACATTTCCTAAACTTGCTTTATTATTGAAAAAATTTAAGAAACAATTACCTTCCCATGAAGTTTTAATCATAAATTGTTTTCTTTAATTACTAAATTAAAGTAACCAAAAATTTTGATTATGAGAATGAATAAACAAATTGTTGTAACTGATTGGATTAAGGAAAAACCGAAATTAGGTTTATTTTTAAAACTTACCTTAAGTTCTGATGAAAGAAGAATCTTAAGAGGTAAAAGATTAACTGATTGTGATCAAGAAATAATTTTACAATTACCTAGAAAAGGCAAATTAAATGATGGAGATATTCTTTCAACTAATAATTCCAATTTTTATGTAGAGATAGTTGCCAAAACAGAGGATTTAATTGAAATAACATCAAATTCTAAAATTGAACTTATTAAGACTGCTTATCATCTAGGGAATAGGCATGTAGAAGTAGAAATTGAAGAAGACATTCTTCTAACAAAAAGTGATTATGTTATTAAAAACATGCTTCTTAATTTTAAAGTTGATGTAAAAAATACGAAAAAAAAGTTTTTTCCAGAAAGAGGAGCCCATAGTCATGAGTAAAAGTCACTTATTAAAATATTTATTAGTAAGTCCTAACTTACCAGTTGGAGGATTTTGTTATTCGGAAGGAATGGAGAGTTATCTTCATAATAAAAATTTAACAGATTCTAATTCGGTAAAAGACTTAATCATAAGTGAACTAAAAATTGGTCAGATAAGACTAGATGCAAAACTTTTACTTAATTTTTTTGATATTTTCAATGAGATTAACGAGGGCAAAAATTTAAAAGTTAATTTGCAAAAGCTAATGAGTTTGAATAAATGGATCCTCTCATCAAAGGACTCTCTCGAAATGAGAGAACAACAAATTCAAATGGCAAAATCTCTCTTTGATTTAACCAAAGAATTTGGATTTGAATTTCTATATGAAAATAATAAAAAAAGCTCCTGGTCATTAGCTTGGAGTTGGGCTTGTTTTTGTTTTGAAATTACCAAGTTAGAAATGCTTGAGAATTTTTTCTATGCGTGGAGTGCAAACCAACTTAATGCTGCATTAAGAATTATTCCTATTGGGTCAACAAAAGCTCAACTAATTCAGAGAGACATATTAGAAATAATTTCAAAAGTTTCTAAAGAAATTATGGACAAAGAAATTGATGACATCTATTTTGGCAATGTAGGTTTAGCTATGGCACAACAAAATCATAATGAACTTTATACAAAACTTTTTAGAAATTAATTTATGAGCAGCAAATTGAGAGTAGGGGTTGCTGGGCCTGTAGGTTCAGGAAAAACTGCATTAGTAGAGACCCTATGCTTAAGAATGAAAAATAATTATGAGATAGCAGTTGTCACCAATGATATTTACACCAAAGAAGATGCAAACTTTCTAATAAATAAAAAGGTTTTAGAGGAAGGAAGGATTATTGGTGTAGAAACAGGAGGTTGTCCTCATACCGCGATAAGAGAGGATTGTTCATTAAATAAAAATGCAGTTTTAGATTTAGAAAATAAATTTAATCCATTAGATTTTGTTTTTGTAGAAAGTGGAGGTGATAATTTAGCATCTAGTTTTAGTCCAGAACTTGTAGATTTATCAATATATGTAATTGATGTATCTGCAGGAGATAAAATTCCTAGAAAAGGGGGGCCAGGGATAACAAGGTCGGATTTATTGTTAATAAACAAAATTGACTTAGCAGATAAAGTTGGTGCAGATTTAAATATTATGAAAAGTGATACTGAATTTATGCGAAAAGGGAAACCTTGGTTTTTTACCAACCTAAGTAGCGGCATAGGAGTTGAAGAAATAACTCAATTTTTAGAATCACAGATACCCAACAATCGAAACTAGAAAAATGTTTATTACTAATATATTGGATTCAACAAAAAGTTACGACTGATACAAAACTAATCCTCACTCGTTAATAACTTTTACTTTATCCCCCTACATGAGGGTCAATTACCTAATTTATCCTAATTCATGAGAATTTCAAGGCGTATTTTGGCAGGTTTAGCTACTGCCTCACTTGCTGTCACAGCAACTTCCTGTGGTGGAGGCGGAACCTCCGGAAGTTTCGATGACACAGTAACCGTTGGTATTTTGCATTCTTTATCCGGAACAATGGCTATCTCTGAATCAACTCTTGTTGATACAGAAAAAATGGCTATTGAAGAGATAAATGCTGCTGGTGGTGTTAAAGTTGGCGGCAAAAGCTACAAAATAGAATACATAGTTGAAGATGGTGCATCTGACTGGCCAACTTTTGCTGAAAAATCAAAGAAACTTATAGACCAAGACGGAGTTCCTGTCGTATTTGGTGGATGGACATCTGCAAGTAGAAAGGCAATGTTACCTGTTTACGAATCAAAAGATGCGTTCCTCTATTACCCAATTCAATATGAAGCTCAAGAATGTTCTAACAACATTTTCTATACAGGAGCAACGCCAAACCAACAATCTGAACCCGCTACAGATTTCATGTATAAGCGTTCTCCTGCAGCTGGCGGAGATTTCTTCCTAGTAGGTTCTGATTATGTTTTCCCAAGGACTTCAAACACAATCACAAAAGCTCAAGTAAAACAGTTAGGCGGTAAAGTTGTTGGAGAAGATTATCTTCCATTAGGAAATACTGAAGTTGCTCCAATTATCTCAAAAATCAAAAAAGCTTTGCCTGACGGTGGAATAATCATTAATACTCTTAATGGTGACCAAAACGTTGCATTCTTCAAACAGATTCAAGACGCAGGTATCACACCTTCAAGTGGGTACTACGTGATGAACTATTCAATTGCTGAAGAAGAGATTAGTACAATTGGTCCTGAGTTCCTTGAAGGTCACTACGGCGCTTGGAATTACATGATGTCAATTGATACTCCTGCATCTAAGAAATTTGCTGCAAGTTTCAAGAAAAGATGGGGAGCAGACAGAGTTGTAGCTGATCCTCAAGAATCTGCTTATAACATGGTTTACTTATGGAAGCAGGCGGTAGAAGATGCTGGAACATTTGACGACAACGCAGTAAGGGAAGCCCTTGTTGGACAAAAGTTTGATGCTCCACAAGGTCCTGTTGAAGTTATGCCTAATCACCACTTATCTCAAACAGTAAGAATTGGAGAGATTAATGCAGAGGGTGGATTTACAATCCTTGAAGAGACAGGAGTTGTTCTTCCTCAAGCATGGAACCAAAAGCATCCAAGTTCAAAAGGATTTGCATGCGATTGGACAGATCCTTCAAAAGGAGAAAAGTATAAGCTTTAATGTAAATTAAAATTATACTTCAAAATAAAAGGAGGTTTACACCTCCTTTTATTTTATATAATCAAATATTTTTTTTCTAAATTGGAGTTACTTCTCGATAGCCTTTTTAATGGTGTTGCAATCGGATCTGTACTACTTGTTGCTGCATTAGGTCTAGCAATTGTTTTTGGTCTTATGGGTGTAATAAATCTTGCCCATGGAGAACTTATGATGCTTGGGGCTTACACAACATATGTAACACAACTAATTTTCAAATTACCTATATTAAAACCTTTCTATAATTCGTACATAATAGTTTCTATTTTCCTTGCTTTTATTGTTAGTGGAGTAGTAGGCATTCTCCTCGAAAAAACTATAATAAGAAAGCTTTATGGTAGTCCGCTAGAAACACTTCTCGCGACTTGGGGAGTAAGCTTAATTCTTCAACAATTTGTCAGAAGTGTACCTTTAGCTTATGGTACAGGTCTGATTATAAGTCTATTAATTGGTTTATTCTTACCAACTACATTCCCTTCAAAAATAAAAGAATCAATAAATTTCAAATATTTTAAATTTAGTTCTTGGATATTTGCTGCTTTAACTGGGGTTCTGACAGGTAGCGTAATCTCTTCCTCTGTCAGCAAACTTAGTAGAGCAAGTGCTCGAAATGTTGATGTAACTGCACCCTCATGGATGAGAGGTCAAGTAGAAATTATTGGCACTGCATTTCCTAAAACAAGATTAATGATAATTGTCATTACTCTTATCTCTGTAATAGCAATAACTTTATTTCTTAATCAAAGTGCTTGGGGGATGCGTATAAGAGCAGTAACTCAGAACCGACAAATGAGTGACTGCCTTGGTATATCTACTGAAAAAGTGGATATAATTACTTTTGGAATTGGATCTGGCTTAGCAGGAGTTGCAGGGGTAGCAGTATCTCTTTTGGGTTCTGTGGGACCAAATGTTGGCGGAAACTATATAGTTGGTTGTTTTATGGTTGTAGTGCTGGGAGGAGTAGGCAATTTATTAGGAACAGTACTTGCTTCATTTGGAATAGGAATAATGACTGATTTAATTGGAGCTGGAAGGCTCTTATCAATATGGCCAGATATGCCTTTACCTTTATCAAACACAATTAACTTTTTTGCGACCACAAGTATGGCAAGAGTAATGATATTTGCACTAATTGTTATATTTTTACAATTTAAACCTACAGGTTTATTTCCTCAGAAAGGAAGGATGGTTGAAAACTAATGTCCTTAACTAAAATTAAATTTGATAAAAAAATAGTATTGTCATTTTGGATAATATTAATAGCCTTAATTATTGCAGCGCCAACTTTACTCCCTGTATTTAGGCTAAACCTTTTAGGAAGATACTTATCTTTATCCATAGTTGCACTTGGGGTTGATCTTATCTGGGGATATACAGGTTTACTAAGTCTTGGACAAGGTATATTTTTTGCACTAGGTGGATATTGTGCAGCAATGTATTTGCAAATAACTAGCTCCTCTGAATTTCCAAATAATATTCCTGAATTTTTTGCATTATATGGTGTTGAAAAATTGCCTTTTTTCTGGGAACCGTTTAGATCGCCTGTTTTTACCTTCTTCGCCATCTGGATAATTCCAGCATTGGTTGCAGGTTTAATTGGATTTCTTGTTTTTAGGAATAGAATCAAAGGGGTTTATTTTTCCATACTTACTCAAGCTTCTCTTCTTGTATTCTTTAACTTCTTTAATGGACAACAAAAACTTATAAATGGAACAAATGGATTAAAAACAGATGTAACACAACTACTTGGTCAGATGGTAGGCTCTGAGTACATGCAAAGAATATTCTTTTGGATAACCGCCGTATTAGTAATAGCCGCATGGTTTTTTGCAAAGTGGGTAGTTAAAGGAAGATTTGGAAATATCCTCATAGGAATACGAGATGATGAACCAAGAGTTAGGTTTACAGGATACAATCCAGTTATATTCAAGACGATAATTTTTTCTATTGCTGGAGGTCTCGCAGGAATTTCGGGAGCTTTATATACCGTTCAGTCTGGAATAGTATCCCCTCAATTTATGACGGTTCCCTTTTCCATAGAAATGGTTATTTGGGTTGCTGTGGGAGGAAGAGGAACTTTGTTGGGAGCGATACTAGGAGCAGTTTTCATCAACTATGCAAAAAGTCTAGTAAGTGAAGCTTTACCTGCCAGCTGGATGTTTATTCAAGGTGGGTTATTTATCTTAGTTGTAACAGCTCTGCCAGAAGGAGTTTTAGGATGGATTCAAGGAGATGGCCTTAGGAATCTTCTTCAAAGATTTGGTTTAAAAAGAAAGATTGAAACCTATCCCAGCTTAGAAGTTAATAATAAGGAGGGGAATAATGAATAATAAAGATCTTCTAAATTTAATTGATATTACTGTTAGTTTCGAGGGTTTTTTAGCTCTCAACAAACTTAATTTAAATTTGCAGAAAGGAGAATTAAGAGCTGTAATAGGACCCAATGGCGCAGGTAAAACAACATTTCTTGATGTAATAACTGGAAAGGTTAAGCCAACAAACGGTGAAGTCATTTTTAAAGGGAAATCTTTAGTAGGTAGAAAGGAGCATAAAATAGCAAGACTTGGAGTTGGAAGAAAGTTCCAAAGTCCAAGAATCTTTGAAAATCTAACCGTTAAAGAAAATCTTGAAATATCGGTGACAACTCCTAAAAGTCCCTTAAACCTTATAAATAAAAGTATTAAGGATGAGCAGCTTAATGAAATTGATCGTCTCATGAAGATTGTTAATTTAGCTCAAAAAGTTGATTCTAAAGCTGGATCTTTATCACATGGCCAAAAACAATGGCTCGAGATAGCCATGTTAGTAGGACAGAAGCCAGATTTAATGTTAGTAGATGAACCTGTTGCCGGTTTAACTGATGAAGAAACAGATCTTACAGCTGACTTATTAAAATCTTTATCAGGTGAAAATACAGTAGTGGTAATAGATCATGATATGGAATTTATAAGAAGACTTGATAGTAATGTTTCAGTATTAAATCAGGGCACAGTATTATGTGAGGGAACGATGGAAACCATACAAAAAGACAAAAAAGTTATTGATGTTTATTTAGGAAGACCTGAGGACTAGTTATGGAAAATTTACTCGAGATAAAATCGTTAAATACTTATTATGGCGAGAGTCATATTCTTAGAGATGTAGATTTAAACGTAAAATCAGGAGAAATGGTTTGTTTGATTGGAAGAAATGGAGTTGGCAAAACAACTTTATTGAAATCACTAATTGGTTTGTTAAAACAAAAAAAAGGAGATATTTATTTGATTGGTGAAAATATCAACAGAAAAGCACCTCATCAGAGGGCTAGGAAAGGAATGGCTTACGTACCTCAAGGGAGAGAAATTATTCCTTACCTGTCAGTTGAAGAGAATCTTATGTTAGGGATGGAGTCTCTACCAGGTGGATTATCTAAAAACAAGAAAATAGATCCATTTATCTATGATCTATTCCCAATCCTTAAAGATTTTCTTCAAAGGAAAGGAGGAGATCTTAGTGGAGGACAACAACAGCAATTAGCTATTGCAAGAGCATTACTAGGCAAACCTCAACTTCTATTACTTGACGAACCAACGGAAGGTATTCAGCCGAATATAGTTTTAGACATTGAAAATGCAATTAACCAGATAATTAGAGATACAGGTATTGGTGTTTTATTAGTTGAACAACATTTGCATTTTGTGAGACAAGCCAATAGATATTATGCGATGCAACGAGGAGGTATTGTCGCTAGCGGAAATACTAGTGAATTGAGTCAAGCGGTTATTGATAAATTCTTGAGTGTTTAATAGATTATTATTTTAAATTAATAAAAATAAGTATTCATTTTTCGCATCTTATAAGGTCTATACTGTTTGGATGCTCATTAATATACTTATTAAATTCCATTGCTAGTGTTCTAGCCTCGTAAGCGTCAAAAGCATAAAAACAATTTTCTAGTCTTATATTTTGAAAATCACGATAATGTACTGTATAAGGCTTCAACATATTATTTTTGTTCATTTTAATTTGCTAAAAAGCAATTATGTATATTTCAACCATGCATAGATTCATAAATTTAAAGCACTACATTTGTTGTTATCAAAATATATTGACTTAAATTATGTAATTAAAAATACTTTATAAAGACTAAAAAGTAATTGATCTATTTTTTTTTATTTTTAGAATCTTGCTTTTTACCTTCTATTAAAAAAACAAATTTTGATAAAATATAGCCAAAAACTGGGACCCAAAACTTTTCATAAAAAAATTTCATAAAAAAATTAAGCAGCTAACGATTCGTTATCTTCAATTTCAGTTTTATTAATACACTTCAAATCTGTTGAATTAAATAAATGCTGCATAAGCAGAAAATCAAGTTCCACTTTCAACAAATTAACATCGGATGAAAGTAGATCATCAACAAAATCATCAAAAGTATCTGAAAGAGGATTCACAATTAAAAAATTATTTTTGATATTATCATCCCATTAACAATAAAAGTCAACCAAATTCTAAAATTAACTTTTGAATTTTTTGATAATTAATAAATACTAAAAAATTAAATAACAAATATAAACAAGCAAAATAACAGATTTAATATCAAGCTTAGGGTTTTTGAATTAAATTTCATTATCATTCTTTTATTAATTTTATATCTCACCTGATTGCATTAACAAAACGACAATACACATATTTGCTAAATATAAATTTAAAGAATTCATCATCAAACCTTTTAATATATTTATAGCAAGTCTATTGATGTGCCAATTAGGAAAGAATCACTTAAAAAATTTTTAAACGTAATAAATTTATGTAGCAATAAAATTTGATATTAATAGCTAATTTTAAATATTATTTTTTAATTAACTCGAAGTAACCATTTTTATTTAATAAGTACTTATCAAACCAAAGGCTTAATAGATTGTCTAGTCCTATTCCATTCATTTTATTTACTTGCGAAGTCTTATAGTCTGAAAGTGCAAGCAATAAATACGGAAAAATCATATCAGAAATTCCTTTGGGCAGTTTTTCTAAAGGTACTCCATGCGCTCTATCCCACAAAATTTGCATATCCTGAGAGAACAAAGAACTCCAATAACTAAAATTACAATATAACTTGTCTGGAGGGAGTAGATTTACAGATGGAACTGGGAGAGATGAATTCATAGGAATAAAAATTTTATTGATTAATTTAATTTAGGTTTTGAAATGTCGAAAAATAACTTTAATATGCGAATCTCCTATAAATACAAATTAAATTTAACGCACAGTGTATCACTTAGCAACACTTTATTAAGTGTTATATTTATCCATCATTTCCTGAAATTGTAGGAATGATAAAAACTTTTTATAAGTTTGCAAGTCAAAAGTCTCCTGGTTATCCTCATTTAAATGGGTTGATTTGCTAGGAATAAAATGCTTGCCTAAGTTATTATCAATTGAAAGTTTTGCTTTATTTAAAAAGTCACCAGAATTATCAAATAAGTTTTGTGTATTATCTTCATTTAGTTGATACGATTGAGTTGCTTTACCATTTTTTTTATTAAATATACCCCTTATAGAAAGTGCTTCTTCTACTAAAATACTTATTATTTTTGAATTACTTAAATTGTTCTCTATGCTCAACTTGTCAATTATTTTCATAACATCTTCTCTAGGAATAAAACCAACTCTTTTTTTCTTGGTAGGCATTTAAAGATTAATTAAAGTTCAGCACTTGACTGTAATAAGTGTTGCACTATATTCATTATAAGTCAATTAAATGCTAATGATTTTACCAACAACATTACTTTTAGGAGCCCTTGGATATCTTTTCTACACCTCAAAAAAAGAACTCTCACTAGAACTAGATCACCATGACCATCTAAAAAACCAAAAAGAGAATGATGATTTATATAAAGATTTGGAAGATTTATTTATTTAAAATTACTGTATATGCATTAAAGAACTTTGTTTCTTGACTAAAGATATACAAATCCTTAAACATAATTAGAATAATTATAAAACTAAAAAATTAAATGACAGTCCATCAAGATTACGAAATAAAAATCAATCTAAATGAATTGATTGAAAAGAGAATTCCATGTTGTGATTTACTTCATCCAGATCATTGTCTAACAGAACAACAAGTTTCTGAAATTGCACATGATATCCGTATGGATTTAAATTTGCATGATCTTTACAAGCAAGTGGATAAACACATCATGAATTATGTAAATGCAGCTGGCATTGATAACAAAGATCATTGGGTTGAACCTCATCTTCCAGATTTGGAGAGAGATTTAAAAGAAGAAGTAGGTATAGAGTTTGATTAAACTTTTCTCCTAAAAAAAGATTAATATATGTATTTTTTTTCTAAATCATCTATTAATTTATAAATACTTTTAGCTGATCTTTTTCTTCTTTTTAAAAATGTAAAAACTATAGATCCAATCAATAATGCAAAAATAGGTGTGAAAATAATAATTTCATGATTCATAACCATCAGACAGAATTATATTATATAAATTATTAAAAACTCTGAATCAATAAAATAGGTACTTTATACAAATATAATTCACTATAAACAATTAATATTTTTTATAAAGAAGTGAAAGAATTAAATTTTTTTGTAAATTATGTAGATATAAATTTTAATTCAATAAAGATAATGAATAATTATTTTGCCTTAACAGTAACTGAGATGGGGATCGGTAAAATAGAATTAGTAGTTATTGGCGCAGTAATTTTAATATTTCCAATTTTATTTGTTTTTGCATCTAAAAACCTTGATGCAAAGGGAGTTTTCGAATGGATGATGGAGAAACCCAATGATTGGATAGGTAAAAAATAAGCCTTTAAAAATTTACATTTTTCTAGTTAAATATTAAATTTTCTAAATTACTAATATCGAAATCATAAACCTGGCAATTATTTTCTAAATCATTAACTATTGAATTTTTTAGATGAGAATAATCTATCAACTTATTGAGTTTATTATTTTTAAATTCCTTATTAGTTTCTCCAATAGCAAATGCCAAAGCTCCTTCATAAGAAATACCGAATTTAGAAGTGTTGCAGTAAGTTCTGGTGAATTTATTAGAAATCTTTTTAGTATACTTTTCTAGAGTTTTAGAAGAAGTATCTAATGAGTAAACTGGACTACTAAATAGAAAAAGCAAAGTTAAAGTGAATATCGCAAAAACACTTTTGATCATAATTTTTCAGAAATTGCAAATTTAATATAGTTTAAAATTCAACTCTCCCGACTATGTTTTATTAAAAATATAGAAATTAAAAATTTATTTACCACAACAGCTATTTCATATTTTGGAAGATAAAAACTCTCTAAATGAGTATTTTATAGTTTGAATTTTTTTTGGTAATTTTTTTAAAAAACGCCTAAATGCTTTTGGCATAATAAAAAATTCATATCAATAATTAATAGATAACAAATAATATATGGATATTCAACAAATAATTATCCAAAATTAAGTAAATTAATTATTAAATATATTGTTTGAGCTATGGAAATGGATTTAAACATGAATTATTGTTTAATTAAGTATTAAATACAAAATTAATATGGCACTACCAGAACTTATTTATGCTCCTATAGATGGCGGCACAATACATAGATATGAAATAAGTGGTGGTAAGAGAAAATTTTTAAGATTTATAGGTTGTTATTTAGGTCAATGTAATTTCCATAAAAATATTGATGATGCTATTGATTACATAAAAAATTTGAAGGAATCACAAAAGATACAAAAAATATGAAATAAAGATACATATATACGATAGAGACTCAATATTTTTCGATAACTACATAATTATTGCTACAAATAATAGAGAATTTTCTTTTTATAAGAAATTGATTATTTACTTGGGTTATAGTTCCGAAAGATAAACAGTCATTTAAAAAAAGAAATTAATTTATGGAAAACAGACAAATTAATTTTTTTAAATCAAAAGACTTTAATACCGTTCTTAAGCCATTTAAAAAAGGAACGGTAGTAAAAATTGACTCGTTTGATATTAGAGAAACTCAAAAAGATTTAAATATAGGTTTATTTGGTTGGTATGCAATTTGTCCCTCTAAAGAATTAAAAAAAAATAAGCTATATTATTTTTCACTCTATGATGAACCTCTTGTTCTTTATAGAGATGAAAATCAAAACGTTAGGTGCATTAAAAATATTTGTCCACATAGAGGGGCCTCATTTTTTGGAGGGACATTATCAGATGGAATAATAACCTGCCCATATCATGGAGCTAAGTTTTCATCTGGAGGAAGTTGCCAAAATCTCGACAGAATAACATGTCGCCATATAGTTGATAATAACTACGATAACTACGCCAAAAGAATTCATTTATCTCAATACAAAACTTCCGAAAAAAATGGATATATTTTTGTACATTTTTCTAAAAAATCCGAGACTGATTTAAATAATGTAAGTGAAGATAGACCTATAAGTAACTACGAATTATATGAAAATGGTTTTTCACATAAGGATTATGTCTTTGAGGAGGTATTAGTCGACTTCAAATGTGATTGGTCTAGGATTATTGAAAATCACCTAGATATTCTTCATATCTTTTGGGTTCATGGCGATACAATACCAGATAAAGATGTGAATAAAAACGTATTAGTGAGTTTTAACCAGAAAATTAATATTAATCCCTCATACATTGAAAGTATTTACTATTACAAGAATGACCCTACAAAAGAATTTATTCGAATAAAGTACATACCTCCAGGAAGGATATTAATTTACAAAGGCGATCCTTCCTCATCAAGATATTTACAAGTTTTAGATCATATCCCTCTAGGAAGTAACAAAGCAAGAGTGATAGTTAGACATTACAGGAAATTTCTACAAAATAAACTACTTAATAACCTCTTATTATTTAAAGAGACTCAAAGAAAGATCTTTTATAAGATATTCGATGAGGATTATATGATTTTAAAAACACAAACATATAATCACGATATGGGATATATAAGTAAGGATGAAATAAAATTATTGGGAGAGGATAGGATAATAAATTATTTTTGGAAGTGGTACAAGAAGTCTGAAGATAAAGATGAACCATGGAACAATCTTAACAAAACCCAAAATCTTGATGTATATGACAAAGTTATATTGAAATATCCCCCTGAAATAAAGAAGTTAGAAATTGCAAATAATATAGATATTATTAGAAAAACATTTGTAAGATTTGCTGCTCCCCTTATATTTTTTATGTTAATAATTTAATCCATGAAGAAAGCAGATAGACCTTCATGGTTGAATTGGCTTTATCTCTTTATATTTATTTTAAGCTCGATTCAATTGATTATATTTTGGAGTAATAAGTTTTAGTGTTTAATAAATTTTGGTTTGACGCAAAAAATATAAATTGTTTTAAGAATGGCTTTAGAGTAATTAAAGATTTAAATTTAAAGATATCTTATTCAGAAAATGTAATATTAATTGGACCAAATGGTTCAGGTAAATCATCTCTAATTGAAATAATTAATAGAAACTTATACCCAGTAGTAGCTAATGAATCGAAACTGAGGATATTTGACAAAGAGCTTATAAATTTATGGGAACTTAGAAAAAAAATAAGTACCGTAAATAATGATATAAAAAATAGAATAAATCCAAATTTACAAGTATTTGATTTAATTTTAAGTGGACTATATGGAAGATATTGTTACGTACAAAATAAATCTGAAAGAGATTCTTATAAGGTGGAGGAAATCATGAAGAAAATGAATATATCAAATTTATCTAAAAAGAATTTTTCCTATTTATCTGATGGAGAAAAACAAATATCTCTCATTGCTAGGGCTTTAATAAAAAAACCAGAAATCTTGATCCTAGATGAACCAATTGCAAATTTAGATTATAAATCAAAGTTTTTTGTAGTTGATAAGGTTAATGAATTATCAAAATTAAATACAAAAATTTTATGCGTCACTCATGATATTTCAACAATTACAAAAATTTATGATCGGGTCATAATGCTAAAAGATGGCAAGATAATCGCTGATGGAGATCAAAATGAGGTTATAAATAGTGAAAATCTTAATAAGTTATATGGTATTCAAGTAGAGGTAACCAATAATAATGGAATTTGGAATATAAACAGATTATCTAAATAACAATTATAAAAATAGCTATGGCAATAGCAAGAAATACTAATTTTTTACTTTTTAAAAATGAAGAGGAATTATTTTTAAATGAAGAAGATCCACATTTAGAGCAAACAATCTTACCTCCTAAAGATCGATCTGAGACGAATGAAGAACTTCCACAATTAAAGCAAACTCTATTTACGCTCATTTAAAATAAATCATCTAAAATTCTAACTAAATTATATTCATAAATACTTTGTAAAGAAAAACATCAGAAATGTGATGATAATGAGAATCTATTGCAATAAGTAATTTATTAGTGCATAATTGATAATAATTCTCATTATCATAAATTAATGAATTTCCATAGTTATGGAGACTCTCCGTCAAAATCAGTAAGGATAATAACTGGGCAATCCGTATTAATAGATCCTTCATCAAGACCAAAAGGGACCTGCCTAGAAGTTGAAAGTGGAATTGCAAGAGTTTATTGTCCATGTGAAGAAACTGAAGGAATGACTCTCGCATTTTTACAATCAGGAGATCAATTAAGAACCGACCTTTTATGTAGCGATGGTGTCTGTGTAGAAGCACTAACAGATTTGTCTTTTCACAGCAATGTAAATATTGATGAGAATATTGGTTTCGATGCAGTAAATGAATGGACTTTGCAACTCCTTAGGATTAGACACTTAGGAAATGCAGAACAGCGATTACAAGCGTTGTTTTCAATACTAGTAAATCGTCTAGGGAGAAGATGTGGTCAATGGTGTGAGTTGCCTTTTAGGTTAACTCATGAAAGGATTGGTGAATTAATCGGTTCTACACGAGTAACATCAACAAGATTAATTTCTAAATTAAGATTATCTGAGTTATTAATAGCTCCTATTGGAACACAAACAGTTAGTGTTGCTCCTTCTTTTATTGAAACATCGCCGCTATAAAAATATGAAGGAATCACAATCAATTACAAACAACTTGTTAATGGAAGTTGAAGTTTTATCGAATAGACTCAGAAATATCAAGCAATCCTACAAATCTACAGAAAATAAAGCATTGAAGGGAAGGTTATTTTCTGAAAACAAAAATCTTTTTAGAAGAGTTAATGAGATTTATAAAATAGCTGAGCTCTTAAATAAAAACAATACTGAGAATATTAACTTTTCTAATTTACTTGTTGAAATAACGAAAAGAACATTGAATGAAAATAGATTTGAAAGTAATCTATTTTTTCTTTAAATCACTATCTATTAATAAAATTGCCGAAGGTTGATTAGAAGCAAACTTAACCTTACCCAGTATGTTCGCAAATTCATCTTCTGATTGTGTTTGAGCCTCTATAATTGGATCTAAAAATACGTTAGTTCTTGTATCTGAAATTCTTTCTGATATGGAATAAAGTTGCTGTAAAGATGAAGTTAAATCAGCCTCCATGTTAAAAGAATAAGAAATCAGCTCCTCTATAGAATCCCATGTTTGAACGGGTGCAGGAATTTCATCTAATTTTACGCTTTGTCCTCTTGCGATTAAGTAATCTGCAAATTTCTGAGCATGTTCCATTTCACCTTGTGATTCACTTAGAAAATGAGAGGCAAATCCATTTAAATCACGCTCTTGAAACCATAGATATATAGAAAAATATTGAACATTGGCATATCTTTCCATTGTTAAATGTTCAAAAATATTATCCAATAAACTGTCGTCTATCGGTGAAGCAACAGCTCTACCAGATGGACCAAAATTAATTAATTTCTTTGTTTTTAAATTATTTTCATTCATTTTCAAATAAGTATCTAAATAAATAATACAACATTTTGTATAAAATAGTTATTAATAAATCCTTTAAAATAAATTAAATAATATGATAATGAAAATCACTCGCAATACTATAAATGAATTTAGAGTACAGTTTTACTGAACTACTATTAACTAAAAAAATATATAAAAGTAAAAAAAAGAAATGTAAAAAGAAAAAATGCTCTAATTGGAAGGGGGGCAAGTGTAATTGCCTATAAATAAATTCTATATATATACCTTATGTGCTCCAGGATATAAAAAATAATAACTATTTTTATTAATGGAAATAGAACATTTATCACCACTATTTAGAAGATTATTAATATCAGTTCTAACCCGCAATATGTTTCCATTAATAATAACTTTATATATAAGAAATTCTCCAAGAAATTCTCTAGATATTACATTCGCATTACCAGATTCTGATCTTTTAATTGAAATAAATTTAGGCGAAATTGACATATTTTTAATATTTGCATTTTGTAAAACACTTGAACTATTTATCTCACCTAAGCAAGAACTATATGAATTACCTTTTTTTTGAAGTTTAATTATATTATTACCCAAAATAAAACTACTAACAAATAGGGTCTTGGGATTGTTAAGAAGGTTAATTGGTGTATCAATTTGATGTATTTTTCCTTCATTCATAACGGCAACTTTATCGCAAATTGACATAGCCTCTTCCGGATCATGAGTTACCATCAATCCACTTGCATTACAACCTTTTAGAATATTTGGCAGTTCACTTCTCAATTTTATTTTGACATGCATATCAAGACTACAAAATGGTTCATCTAATAAAATAAAATTAGTCCCAGGAGCAAGAGCTCTCGCAATTGCTAGTCTTTGTTTTTGGCCTCCAGATAATTCATGTGGGTATCTTCCAATAAAACTATCAAGACCAACAACATTTAATAAATAGTCAACTCTAGATCTATCTTTTTTGTTTTTCAAACCAAACATCACATTCTCTAAAACGTTTAAGTGAGGAAAAAGTGCGTAATCTTGAAAGACCATGCCTATATTCCTTTTCTCAGGGCTAAGAAATTTTTCCCTACTTGAAATTTCGATATTATTTAAAGAAATCCTCCCCTTTGAGGGATATTCGAACCCTGCGATTAATCTCAAAAGAGTAGTTTTTCCGCAACCAGAAGGACCAAGCAAACCTAATAATTCGTCATTTTCAATTTTTAGGTTAATTTCATTTAATATCCAATTTGAATTTTCTCGCTTATCATATTTATGATGCAGATCATCAATTATTAAGGCATCATTTTTCACTAAGTTTTTCTTATTCAAATATATTAAATTAGCAGAAAATATTCAACTAAAATATCCCTTGTATAATTTTATACACCGTTTAATTTTCAAGTTTAATGAGAAAGTCTGAAAGAGCAGAAATAATACGCAAGGAACTCAAAAAGCTATATCCATCGCCTCCAATACCCCTTGATCATACAAATGCATATACACTTCTAGTCGCCGTAGTTTTAAGTGCTCAATCAACAGATAAGAAAGTTAATGAATTAACAAAAAGCTTATTTAAGGTTGCAGATAATCCAGAAAAAATGGTGAAGCTAGGTATTAATGGCATATATGAATACATAAAATTTTTAGGTCTATCTAACCAAAAATCAAAGAACGTCTATAACCTATCTAAACTATTGATTGAGAAGCATAAAAGTGAAGTCCCAGATTCATTTGAGAAGCTTGAATCTCTTCCTGGAGTAGGTCATAAAACAGCATCAGTTGTAATGTCTCAAGTATTTAAAATACCTGCATTCCCAGTAGATACTCATATACACAGGTTGGCACAAAGATGGGGGCTATCAAATGGAGATAGCGTAGTTAAAACAGAAAAAGACCTTAAAAAAATATTTCCTATTAATGATTGGAATACCTTACATTTGCAAATAATCTTTTATGGCAGAGAATTCTGCACAGCAAGAGGCTGTGATGGAACAAAATGTAATTTATGTCGCACTCTTTATCCCAAAAGAAAAAAGAAATTTATATGTAAAAAGCCTTAAGAAATTTATATAATATTTAAATTAGTTTTTTTATCATGAAAATAGCAATTACTGGTGCATCGGGGAAAACAGGTTATAGAATTTCCGAAGAAGCAGTTAAAAAAGGATATAAAGTAAGGCAAATCATCAGAAAGAATTCAAAAGTCTCAGCAGGATTAGAGCGTTTAGAAACAATTAGGGTTTCATTAGACAAAAAAGGAGAACTTGATGAAGCTTTAAAAGATATTGATGCTTTGATAATTGCGACGGGAGCGAGAGCATCATTAGATTTAACTGGTCCTGCAAAGGTTGATGCATTAGGTGTATACAGGCAATTAGAGAGTTGCAAAAGAGTTGGTATTAAAAGAGTTATTTTAGTTAGTTCCCTTTGTACTGGTAAATTATTTCACCCATTAAACTTATTTGGTTTAATTCTTATTTGGAAGAAATTAGGTGAAAACTTTCTACGCAATTCAAATTTTGAATGGACTATTATTAGACCTGGAGGATTAAAGGAAAATGAAGATATTAAATCAGAAAATATAAATTATTCAAAAGAGGATACTCAAATTAATGGATCAATCCCAAGAAGACTAGTTGCGCAATGTTGTATAGATTCTTTAAAAAACAAAGAATCCATAAATAAATTAATAGAAGTTACAAGTTCGAACGATAATAAAAAGATATCTTTTAAAAAAGCTATGCAAATGATTTAAAAGATGTAAATATATAAATTAAAACTATGAAAATAAATCCCAAAATTGACGCATTACAATTAATGCTTACTGATTTAAGAACTAGAAATGAGCCAATAAGACATAAAGCTGCATTTAAAGGCTGTCAACCAGAATTTCAAAGTCTTGTATCAAGATTAATAAAGCAGTTAGAGGACGAATTAGTTGCTGAAAAGCTCACTAATCGTGATATTTAAAAATTTAGATTACTTAAATGAAATTAAGTTATCCAACTTTGCTTGTTCTGAAAGTTCATCATATCCTCCAAAAAATTTATTATCCAAAAATATTTGAGGGAAAGTATTATGGCTACTTTGAGCCATTATTTTTTGAAAGCTCTCATCATTGTCTATTAGAGTAACTTCATGAGGGATAGATAAAGAATTAAGCAACCTAATTGCTCTTTTAGACCAAGGACAATCCTTTAAAATATATGCTTTTACGCGCGATTCATTAGTGATTAAATCATGATTTGAGATATTAATAATTTCCTGTTCAAAAGAAAGTAATAAGATATCAGTACCTTTTTTTACAATACATCCCTCCTCAAGATGTCCGCCAAACACATTACATCCCTCATCTGCAAAACTCAAATGTAAATGAACATCTCCTTTATTAAAATGTCCGTTTAAAGAAACTATTTCTAGATTTCCTTCAAATTTATTTATCTCTTGATTACCTGGGCATTGAATACAAACTGTTCTAAGATTACCAACCACTCCAGAAACATACCCGTATAAATTATTCGATAAAGAATATTCTTTTATTGAATTTATCAAATCAGATTCTGGAGATAGCTTTAGGCTATGAGGCTGCATTAGATATAAGTAATAATTTTGTAATATAAAACATCATCACTCATAAAGAGAAGTTGACTTTATAATCTTTAGGATTCAGATTTACATTAAATTTTAGAATCTAGCATCAAAAACCATTCAATATTTCTACTAAAACTTTAAGCTTGTTGAGAGTGTAATATATTTTTATATACAAAAACTAATTTGTTATTAAGAAAAAATCTTAAAAAATTGGCATTGAATATTCCCAATTTATTATCGATATCTCGACTTTTCCTTGTATTTCCATTAATACTTTTTTTAGAAATCAACAGACCTTTTTATGTCTTTATATTAATTATTATTGGAGGATTAACTGATTATTTTGATGGGTTAATAGCAAGGAAATTTAATCTTAAAACCAGATTAGGAGCTATCCTTGATCCCTTAAGCGATAAAGTATTTTATTTAATTCCTTTGACCTTCATTTGTATAAATAATTTTATACCCTTCTGGTCATTGTCATTAATTTTATTTAGAGAATTAATTATCTCTAGTCTAAGGAACTCTACAAAAGACGGTTTACCAGCATCAGTGTTAGGAAAATATAAAACATTTTTCTTTTTTATTTCAGTAATTACCTTCTTTACTCCATTAAAAATTAGCTTTTTGCATAATTTAGCTTTAATTTTTTATTGGTTAGGATTCATCCTGACTTTTGTGACTTTATTAGGCTATTTAAGAATTAAAAAGAATATTATCTGAATTTTCATCAAACTCCTCACTCTTTTTATTATTAAAATCATTCACAAAACTATCCTTTAGACCATTAAGTAAATCAAAAGTTGGCTCCCACTCTAAATCACGTTTTATCTTAGAGATATCAGTCTGATAATGATTTAATCTAATAGGAAATCCCTTTCGAGACTTGGGATCTAATTTTTGATAATCAAATGTTCTTAAGGAAATCTCATTTTGGTTTAATCCAAGAACATTCGCACAGAAATAAATTAAACCCTTGATTGTTACTCCTTTTTCACCTGAACAATTGTAAATATTATTTTTGGAATTTTCAAAATTTATGCACCTAATCATTACATCAGTTAGATCCGAAACATGGCCTAGCTGAGTGATTAAAGAACCGTCCCCAGGGATTGGTATAGATTTTTTAGTAAATAACCTTTCAAAAAACCAATTTTCAATTTTATTATAATTTCCTGGTCCATAAATATAAGTAGGTCTAAAACTTGTAAAAGGAATTTTTTGGTTTTTTAACCAATTTTCTGTCTCAAACTTTCCTTTATGCCTACTTTCTGGATCAATTGGATCAACTTCGGATAAGGGTAGTTCACAATTATCTTTATAAACACCTGCAGAGCTGACATATATATATCTCTGGAAAGAGTTATCTAAATTTTCTATAAGAAGTTTGGTTTGTTCTAACTCTCGACCAGAAATATCATAAACAACATCATACTTTTTATTTCTTAGTCTGACGATATCTTCTGAATTATTTCTATTACCCTTAATTAAATTTGTTTTTTCAGGATTACTTTTATTGCCTCTTGTGAAAATATCAATATCATAATTTTTACTTAATAACTTTCCAACCAAAGACTTGCCAACAAATCTAGTGCCGCCCATTACAAGAATTTTCATATTCAAAAAATATTTAACTGAAGTAGTAATCTTAAATAGAATTACATATTGAATAGTACTACTAATAAGTTATTAATGAAAAGGATGATTCTATGGACCTAATACCAGCAATTGATTTAATGAATGGTAAGTGTGTAAGGCTTTTTAAAGGCGACTTTAATAAAAGAAAAGACTTCACCAAAGAGCCTCATGAACAAGCTAAATTTTGGGAAAGCGAAGGGGCAAAATATATACATATAGTTGATTTGGATGCTGCAAAAACTGGATCCCCAACAAACGATAAATCAATAAAAAAGATTGCAAAAACAGTTAACATACCTATTCAAATAGGTGGAGGAATAAGGTCTCAAGAAAGGATAGAACAACTATTTTCTTATGGTATTGATAAAGTTATCATGGGAACCTCTGCGATAGAAAATAAAGAACTAGTTAAAGACTTATCAAATAAATTTCCTGGAAGGATAATTGTTGGGATAGATGCAAAAGATGGAAAAGTTAGTACAAGGGGGTGGCTTGAGCAATCTAATATTTTGGCCACAGATCTAGTAAAGGAGTTTTCTTTATTTAAAATTGCTAGTTTTATTGTTACAGATATAAATACAGATGGGACATTAGAAGGGACAAATGAAGAATTCATAAAAAGCATACTTGAAATCACAGATATTCCAGTAATAGCCTCAGGAGGTGTTGGTTCAATTTCTGATTTATTATCGTTAGTAAAATTTGAAAACTCTGGACTTTTTGGAGTAATTGTCGGTAAAGCTCTATATGAAAATAAATTCACGATAAACGAAGCGAATAATGTATTGTCATCAGAGAGATTAAATGACTTTGATTTAAAAAGAAATTACTTCGCTTAAAAGAGTATAAAAATTGATTTAAGGCTGGTGTTTGCAGTAATTGTTAGTTAATTTTGTATAAGAGATAAGAAATCTAGTCTTGGAATTAATTTCAAAAAAATCGATATTGATTATTGCTCCAAGCTTAATAGCAGAATCTTTATCGCTTAAGTTAACATCACTAGACCAAAATTTAGACATTAATTTTAATAATGGAA
>CACNMX010000018.1 GCA_902621675.1 uncultured Prochlorococcus sp.
GGTTTAGGTTGGTGGAGTTTTGGTCAAGGTTCAACTAGTTCGCCTTGGGGGGAAAAGTTAACTAGGCCAAGAGTAAGCAAAGAATATAAAGAATGGGTAATTAGACAATATGAACTTAATTTAGATTCATCCCTAACTAATAAGGAGTTTGTCTATAAAGAACTTGATGAAAAAATAATGTTGGGATTAAGACTCAAAGAGGGTGTAGATCTCAAGGAAGTGTTTAAAGAACAAAACTGGGAAAACAAAAAAATTGAAAGAAACTTTAGTAAATTGCTTGAAGAATGGGGAGGATTTCTTGAATGTGGACTACTAATAAGAAAGGGGAATAGGTTTTTTTTAAGTGAGCCCAAGGGAATGGAACTAAGTAATCAAGTTATTGTTTCTATGTTTAAGTGGTGGGATAAAATTAATTAAGCCTTTGGGAGTTTACCCATTCTTTTAATTTATCCTTAAATAAATTCTTCCCTTGAATAATCGGTTGGCAAAATGGTGGTTGATCATCATTGAGACCTAACAAATCTGCAGTTACTCTTACTTGCCCATCGCAATAATTACCTGCACCGATACCTATTACGGGAATTGTTAAAGAGTTTTGTATTTCTTTAGCAAGTAAATCAGGAATATGTTCAAGAACTATTGAAAAACATCCTAATTTCTCAAGAATGGAAGCCTCTTTCTTGATTTTTTCTTGGCTTTCTAGGGATTCGCCTTGTTTTTTTAATCCAATATTTAGAAAGCTTTGTGGTGTGAGGCCTATATGACCCATAACAGGGATTCCCATTCTTACTAATCTAGAAATCACTTTTTGTATTTCTGGTTCAGCACCTTCCACCTTTACAGCTTTCGCATAGGTGCTCTGAATGATTCGCCCTGCATATTCCACAGCTTTATCCTCTCCACATTGGTAAGTCAGGAAGGGCATATCTGAAACGACCAAAGGTTGTTCATCAATTTTCTTTTTAAATCCTCTTGAAACAGCATTGGTATGGTAAATTATGTTTTCTAAAGTTAATGGCAATGTAGATTTGTATCCTAAACAGACCATTGCTAAGGAATCTCCTACGAGGACGATATCAACATTGGATTGTTCTGCAATAGATCCTGATATGGAGTCCCATGCAGTTAGTGCAATGATTTTTTGAGAATTTTTTTTATAATTAACTAGGTCTGAAGGTAACATAATAAGTTTAGGTATCTTTTTGAATCAAGAATTGCTAGTATGTCTTTGACTCGGCCTTTCGCGGTTTTAACGCCTAAACCTGGTCAGGACCGGAAGGTAGCAGCCACAAGGGACGCTTGAGGCAGGCGAGATAACCGAGTCACTCTATTTTACCTTTTAAACTATATCCCTTTTATTTTGCCTTAATCTTAAGAACTCAGGAATACTGGCTCCAGATTCTTTATTCTCAGAAAAATTATATAAAGGTTGATTTGATAATCTGTTTTTTATTCTTTGTTGGTTTAATGGTTGATTTGTTTCAAATCCTGTAGCAATTACAGTAACTTGTATCTCCCCTTCCATTGCTTCATCAACTACTGCACCAACAATAATATTTGCTTCTTGATCAACAACATCATAAATAATTTCAGATGCTGAGGTCATATCTTCTAAAGTCATGTCTTTGCCACCAGTAATGTTTATAACGCAACCTTTAGCTCCATCAATTCTAGCTGCTTCTAGTAAAGGACTATTCATCGCTGCCTGTGCCGCCTCTAAAGCTCTTGATCTTCCTGAGCCAATACCTATTCCGAGAAGAGCAGTGCCTGCTTCCGTCATAACTGATCTTACATCTGCGAAATCAACATTAACTAATCCTGGGCAAGTAATTATGTCACTGATACCTTTGACTCCCATCCTTAAAACATCATCAGCATTTCTAAATGCTTCTTGAAGGGGTGCCCCTGCAATAACGTCTTTTAATCGGTCATTTGGAATAACTATAAGAGTATCAACGTTTTCAGCCAGTCTTGCGATCCCTTCTTCTGCTTGACGCATTCTTCTCTTCCCTTCAAAAGAAAATGGTTTGGTTACTATACCAACTGTTAAAGCCCCGCTTTGTTTGGCTACTTCTGCGACAACTGGTGCTGCTCCTGTACCAGTTCCTCCACCCATTCCTGCGGCTATAAAAACTAGATCAGATCCCTCTAGAGCTTGTTGTAGCTCTTCTTTAGATTCTTCTGCAGCTTTTTGCCCAATACTTGGATTACCACCTGCACCTAGACCTCTAGTAAGGTTTTGACCAAGTTGAACCCTACGCTCTGCAGAAGACTGAAGTAGGGCTTGAGCGTCGGTATTCAAGACTCTAAATGAGACACCTTCTAAATCACTGTTTATCATTCTATTGACTGCATTACTGCCACCACCTCCTACACCAATAACTTCTATTTTGGCGTTTTGGCTTGGAAGGATTTCTCTCGACTGATCAAAGTTTGGATTGTTACCGAAGCTCATCTCTTAAATAGGAATCTAAAACTAGTATTGGGTGCATTATGAACTTACTGAGCTCATATGTAGGAGTTTGTTGAGGAAAATCCTAAAAATATTTATTTATTAAATATTTTGTTTTGAATGCAAAACCCATATCAACACTACAATAATTAAAAAAAATTAATCAAAACCCTTTTTCAAATATTAGGGTTTGAACACTTTTATTTTTGGTTTTTTTGGATTTGTAAGATCAATACTATCTATTTTTATTGAAAAGCTTTTTTTCTCAAATTCAATTTTTAAATTATTGATTATTTGTAATTGATAGTTGATTAAATCTGGTTTAAATCCTAAGAAGATTGTTTTTAAATCTTTTTCCTCAATAGATAGGAAACCATCGGGTGAAAAAGTTATTTTAACTATCTCGAATTCATAATTCTCTAATGCGATGAAAATATCAGATAATGTATTTTTAAATTTTTCTTTCCATCCAAAAACTTGTATGGTTAATTTATTCAAATTTTTTTTATCCACATTTTGTTTATTTATAAAAATTCCATCTTTATCAATGAAGCCTAATATTTTTTTGTCGTTTAATATTCTCTCGCCATAAGCTATTGGAATTCTTGAATTAATATGAACTTTCAAACCAAAAGGAAATAATTCTCTGTTTACCGAAACATTCTTGAGAGATAAATTTTGTTTTAACTCTTTTTCTAACAAATTAGTTTCAACAAAAATTAATCGGATCGGAAAATTTAAAGATGAATTTTTTACCACATCATTCTGCGAAAATAATTCACCACCAGAAATCCTAATGTCCTGAGGATTAACTTTTTTGAGAGTTTTTATGCTTAATAAGCTTGTTAAAAATAAAAATGAAGTTAGAAAAAAAAAGTTTCTATGTTTGATTACTTTTTGGTTTTTCACAAATCACATCGAGCTTTTTCCATCAGTTGGTCCATCCATTGTCTCGCTTGCTCTGCATCTGAAAATGGGACATCCATCTCTTTCCCATCCCCAACTAATCTCAACCTGCACTTACCTTGAGATTCACTTGTTAGAGGAGCTTCTCCTGAAGTTAGTGCCATTAATTCAACTAATTCCAGTTTCTTGATTGTAAAACAATCTTTTTCTTCAAATTTACCAGCTTCAAATGCGCTCCACTTTAATTTTCCATTTTTTAAGGAAGCTGCACCAGAACTATCTAGCTTGCAAAGTTCAGAGTCACTAGCCCAATTTCTAAAAAGATTTTGCCTTCTTCTTTCTAACCATCCAAGTGCAGTTAATAAAATGAAGATCAAAAGTAATGGTAACCAAAGTAGTCCATGCAACATTTGATTTAAATTACAAATCTAAAGATATATCTACCAGTTTAGCCACAAGTTGTTCAATTTTTAAACCTGAAGCTTCCCAAAGCATTGGAAACATACTGTATTTTGTAAAACCAGGAATTGTATTTATTTCATTTAGCAAAATTTTATTTGAAGATTTTTCTAAAAAGAAATCTACTCTTGCAAAACCGAAAATATTTAGTGCTCTACAACTTTTAATAGCAATTTCTTTAATTTCTTTTGTGATTTTAGAATCTATTTCGGCTGGGATAATTATTTTATTATTTGAGTGATATTTTGAATCGTAATCATACCAGTCACTTTCATAATATACCTCGCCTATCTCAGAGGTTAAGAGTTTTGAATTACCAATTATTCCGCATTCAATCTCCCTTACCTCTAAACCTTCTTCTATTAAGATTCTTGGATCTATTTCCCAAGCCTTTTCTAATGCTTGTAATATTTCTGATTCATTTTTGACTTTGGAGATGCCAAGAGATGATCCAGAGTTCGATGGTTTAACAAAAATAGGAAAATTTAAATTTTTTAAAATTGCATTAATTATTTTATTTTTTACTTCCTTATCGTTGAGATTTTCATTTTGGAAAACTAGATAATTAACTTGTGGAAGTTTAAGATTTGAGAAAATTGTTTTCATCAATATTTTATCCATTCCAAGTGCAGAGCCAATAATTCCGCATCCGACTAAAGGTTTCTTTGTAAATCTAAGTAAGCCATGAATTGATCCGTCTTCACCATTAAATCCATGTAAGATAGGAAACCAAACATCAACATTTTGAAATTCAATTCCGTCAAGGAAGTTGATTTTTTCTTGATTAAAAATTTCTTGTTTTTTTGTCTTCTCGTTTTCAATTTTACCAATTAGGATTTTTTCTGAACTATCACTATCAAGCCAATCTCCATATTTGTTTATGTAAAAGGCTTTAACTGTAAAGCGTTCTTTATTTATTTCTGAATTAAATGCTTGATAAACTGTTTTCGCAGAGGAAATCGATACTTCATGTTCATTGGAATTCCCACCAAATATTAACCCAATACATTTTTGCTTACTCCCGAACATTCAGAAAAAAATCATAAATAAAGTTCGCCTGTTAGAGAAAAAGGTCTTGCTTCATTTATTCTGACATCTATCTCATCTCCCAATGAAAAATTAAAGTTACTGTTTTTAGGAATCTCTACGAAAGTTAATCTATTTGTTCTAGTTCTACCCATAATTTGCGAGGAATTTTTTGGATTTAAACCCTCAATTAAAACGCTTTCGATATTGTTGATATATCTTTGATTTCTACTTCTAGCAGTTTTCTCGACCAAATCATTAATTTCCTGTAATCTAGCTTTTTTCAACTCTTCCGAAATTTGATTCGACCAAACTGCTGCAGGCGTGTTTGGTCTTGGAGAGTATGCTGCTGTATTCACTTGATCAAAGCCAATTTCTGATATTAGTTTTAGTGTATCTTGATATTGTTTTTGGGTTTCTCCTGGGAAAGCAACTATTGCGTCAGCAGTAATTGATGCATCTGGCATTAAAGATCTTATATTGTCGATAATATTTTTATACTTTTTGACAGTGTATCCTCTGGACATTTGCTTTAAAATTTCATCATTTCCACTTTGGAAGGGAATATGGAAATGTTCACAGACTTTATCAAGTTCATAACAAGCTTGAATCAACCTTTTTGAAAAATATCTTGGATGACTAGTAGCAAATCTTATTCTGCGAATTCCTTTGACATCATGAATATAATACAAAAGATCAGTTAGGGTATTTTCTTTTCTCCCCTCTTTTGTTGTTCCTGGAAGGTCTCTACCATAAGCATCAATGTTCTGACCCAAAAGAGTAATTTCTTTAAAATTATCATCAGCTAATTTTTGTATCTCACTTTTTATCGCACTTGGATATCTTGATTGCTCTTTTCCTCTGACAGAGGGGACTACACAATATGAACATCTTTCATTACATCCATAGATGATATTAACCCATCCACAAATAGAGCTTTCTCTTCTTGCACTTGTAATGTCTTCAGAAATGAAGGTTTCTTCTGTAGCAGCAACTTGATTTCCTAAATCAACTTTCCCCAGAAGATTCTCAAGGTTATTTACATGTTGAGGGCCCATTACTAGGTCAAGTTCTGGGACTCTTCTTAGTAAGGATTCTCCCTCTTGCTGAGCAAGACAACCTGCTACAACAAGTTTTAAGCTAGGTATTTTGTGCTTTCTTTTTGCTTGTCTTCCTAGAAAGCTATAAACTTTTTGCTCTGCATTATCTCTAATTGTGCATGTATTGTATAAGACCAAATCGGCATTTAATTCATTATCTGCTCTGGTGTATCCCATTTTCTCTAATGTCCCAGCCATTCTCTCAGAATCAGCCTTGTTCATTTGGCATCCAAATGTGGTTATCCAATAACTGCTAGTAGTTGAATTCTTTTGAATTTTTTTTTCGTCTGGTTTTGTTTTTGTTAGCACTTTGCTAGGAATTTTTTATGATTCTTTAATTCAAAATTACAAGTTAAATAATTTTGCTGCAATTTTTTTGAGGGCGAGCGAGGGGATTCGAACCCCCGAATAGCGGCGCCACAAGCCGCTGCCTTAACCACTTGGCGACGCCCGCCTCACATTTATAAATTTAACAACTCAAGGGTAATTTTTCATAGTTATTTTTATCTTTTAGCGAAATTTGAATTATTTTCTAATTCAGTAAAGTTTTCTTATGATTTAAAATAAAAGAAAATTTAAAAAATTTGAGTAATTCCGGCACAGCTGAGGTTCTTATTCCCAGAAGCCTTTGTTTAATTGAAGATATAGATAACCTCATTATCGATGTAGAGGATTTATGTTCAATTTCCATTAGTTGGGAGGATGGATTTGTTTCTGAGTTAAAGCCTTTAAAAAATAAAATTACAAAACCAAAAAATATTTTATTCCCAAGATTTGTTGAAACTCATTCGCATTTTGATAAATCTTTTACATGGGCAGACTTTCCTAATCTGGAATCAAACTATGGAGGAGCATTATCAGTAAATCTTGAAGAACATAAAACTAGAACTACAGAAAAGGTTCTTGAAAGAGTTGAGAAATCATTAAAACTTGCTATTAGAAATGGATATCGAGCTATTAGAAGTCATATCGATACATACAATGGTCAATCTATTGACATTTGGATTGAACTTTTTAAATTACAAAAAAAATTTTCTTCTGAGTTGACTCTACAATACGTTGCTTTAGCTCCAGTGGAATTCTGGGATACAACTGATGGAGAAGATTTGGCAAAAATATTTTCCTCTAATGGAGGTATTTTAGGAGGTGTTATTGTTCCTCCTTTCAATAAAAAAAATACAAGCAAATTTCTAGCAAAGATGCTTCTTCTTGCTAGTAAATATAAATTAGAAATTGATTTACATATAGATGAATCAATTATTGAACCTGGAGCGGGAATAAAAGTTTTATTAGAAACAATCGAAAATTTAAAGACTAATAGTATTCCGATCACTTGTAGTCATTTGAGTAGTCTTATTTCTCTAAGTAATAGAGAGATTTTAAATTTAGGAGAAAAAATGGCTGAGAAAAATATTAAGGTTATTGCTTTACCCCTAACAAATTTTTGGCTGCTCAATCGAAGTAATAAAACTACTTCATTAAAAAGACCAGTTGCGCCAATAAAGCAATTACAAAAATCACATGTGGATGTATCTCTTGGTAGTGATAATGTTCAAGACCCTTGGTATCCATTTGGTAATTTTGACCCTTTTTATATGTTGTCTTGCTCGATGCCTATGCTTCAACTAAATCCCTGGGAGAGAATGACTCTATCTTCTATTTTTTTAGCTCCAAGCAGACTATTAAATTTAAAATGGGATGGTCTAATTAAAAAAGGTTGTCCTGCTGATTTTGTGATTTTAGATGCACAGAGATGGGCAGATGTTTTTTCGAGCAATTTAAAGAGAAAAGTATTTATAAACGGCGTTTTATACTGCTAATTGGCTAATTTATATACATAGCATAAAAATTTTTATTAATGATATCAAAACTTAAATTTATAGACAAATTTAGAGAAGTCAAAAACTTAGAGATCATTGAAAATAAATCCGATGTAAAAAGACTTTCAAAAGATTTTTATAACTACTCTCCAATCCTTACTGAAAAATTAGACGAATGTATTGCTGATTTGGTGGTAAGACCTAGTGATCACAAAGCGGTAAAGGAAGTAGCAGAAATTTGTTGGGAATTATCTATCCCACTTACTTTAAGGGGTTCTGGTACAGGTAATTATGGACAAGCTGTCCCATTATTTAATGGAGTTGTAATGCAGATGAGTCACTTTAATAAGTTAGAAGAATTTGATCCAGATACAGGCTTTGTAAAAGTACAGTCTGGCTGTGTTATGGGAGATTTGAATAAACAACTAGAGAAATATGGTAGAGAATTGAGGTTGCTTCCTAGTACTTGGAAAACTGCTACAATTGGAGGTTTTATTGCAGGTGGATCAGGAGGTATTGGTTCCATTAGATGGGGATTTTTAAGAGATCCAGGAAATCTTATTGGTTTAGAGGCAGTAACGATGAATGAAAAACCTGCATTATTAAAATTTGATGCTAAAGAATCCGAACCTCTTAATCATGCTTATGGGACTAATGGAATAATTACTTCTTTATTACTTGCTACTGATATCAAACGTAAGTGGTACTCATTAGTTATCGACTGTATTGAATTTGAAAAAACAATAGAAATATTAAAAACTCTTACTAGCGCAGCAATTGATCTGAAATTAGGAGCAATTCTTGAAGAAGAAATTGTAGATCAAATGCCAAAATGGTTCAAAGGTAAATCTAGAAGTCACAAGATATTAATACAATCTACTCTTGGAGGAATAAAAACCATCGATCTAATTTGTAAAAAATTTAAAGTTGAATCTAACCTACTTGGGGAAGAAGAAAAGCTCGTGAATGGAATTTCTGAAGTCGTATGGAATCATACAACTCTTCATATGAGGTCTAGGGACAAAAATTGGACGTATTTACAGATGCTTTTGCCACTTGATAATGAACTAGAATTAATTAATTTTTTGAGAAAGAAATGGGGTAAAAAAGTTCTTTGGCATTTAGAGGCAGTTTCTCAACAAGGATCACCGCGATTAGCGGCTTTGCCTGTATTAAAGTGGAATGGGGCAGAAGAATTAAAAGAAATAATGGAAGATTGCAAGAAACTTGGTGCGTTTATTTTTAATCCTCATGTTTTAACAGTTGAAGGAGGAGGTCTTGGAGTGGTGGATGCAGATCAAGTAAAAGCGAAATTAAGATTTGATCCTAAAGGGCTATTAAATCCAGGAAAATTGGAAGGTTGGGAAGTAAAAGAACAATTTAAAATTTAACATTTCTGTTTATTCGCAAATTTAATAAATTCACCAACTAAAAAAATAGAACCTGTTAGAACAGGATGATTAGTCGGCCATTTTTTTAAAGAAAATAAATACTCAATGGCAAGTTCAAAAGTTTTAAATTCAATTGTTTTTTGGAAGTTAATTTCTTTAATCTGAGAGAGATCATTTAATTGCCAGCTAGGTTGGTTTGGAACTGGCACAAGTAATAAGTGATCATTTTTCTTTAGAAGTGTTTTTAATATTGCGTAAATATCTTTTTGTCTTTGAACACCTAAAATCCAATAAATTCCTTTATCTTCATTCTCCCAATTGCTTCGCTCATTAGAGAGTGCTTTTGCAGCAGGATAATTGTGCGCACAGTCTACAAGAATTTCTTTGTTCAAATAATTTATTATTTCTAGCCTTCCGTTCCAAGTTGCCTTTTTAAGACCTTCAGATATGTATTTTTCTTTTATATTGAATCCCAAATTATTCAGCGCTTCAATTGCTCCAACAGCTACTGATGCATTTTGCTTTTGAAAAATTCCTTTTAATCCAAGCTCATAGCTGATTGAAGTTGAATCTTTCCAAATAATTTCTGCTCCAACCTCTTTAACTTTTTTGGTTATTAAATTTTCAACTTGACTATTTTGATTGCATGAGATGACAATTGAGTTTTTTTCTATAACTGCTAATTTTTCTTCGGTAATTTTTTCAATAGTATCTCCAAGAAATTCTTTATGGTCTAAGCCAATATTCCCAATGGCAATGATAGGTCTAGATTTATGGGCTGTTGTCGCGTCTAATCGTCCCCCTAAGCCAGCTTCAAGAATAAGTAATTCAACTTTTTGATGGTCAAAAAAATTTAGTGCGCAGCAAATGATTTTTTCAAAAGGAGTTAATTCAAATGTTGAAAAATTTTTTTCTATTAATCTATAGATTTTTTCAAAATCAGTTTTGTCGATATTTTTTTTGTTAACTCTAATCCTCTCGCATACATCCAAAAGATGAGGAGATGTCGTTACACCGAAATTTCTTTTATCTTCAAAAAGTATACTTTCTAAATATGCCGCGATTGATCCTTTCCCATTGGTTCCAATAATCTGAATGGCAGGGATATTCTTGCAAGGATTACCAAGTTCTTGAAGTGCTTTTTTAATTCTTGATAAACCTAACTTGATATTATCCCTTTCATATTTAGGAGATAATTCAAAAGTTTTTAAATTTGCATTTTTCAAAATTTAAATTGCTATAACTCTTCTAAAATTGAATTTAGCTTATTTAAAAGGATATTAATTTCTCTTCGAGAAATAACTAATGGTGGGACAATTCTTACAACATTTCCTCCTGCAGGAACTACCAGTAATCCTTTATTAAAAGCTTTTAATGTAATTTTTTTTGCATCAGCATAATCATCATTGATCACAAGACCTTGTATTAAACCTAGACCTCTTTTCCCGCTAATAATATTTGGAAATTTTTTTGACAATTCTTCAAACCCAGCACTTAATTGTTCCCCTCTTTGATAAACATTATTGATAATATTTCTTCTATTTATTTCTTCTAATACAGTTAGAGCAGCTTTACAAGCAAATGGGTTCCCTCCAAAAGTGCTTGCATGATCCCCTGGAGAAAAAATGTTGGCTTTTTCTTTTACCAATAATGCTCCAATTGCATGACCTCCTCCTAATCCTTTAGCAAGGGTGAATCCATCAGGTTCAATTCCTAAATTCTCATAACCCCACATTTTCCCAGTTCGACCTACTCCACTTTGGACCTCATCTAGAATGAGAAGAGAATTATATTTATCACATATTTCTCTCAGGCTTTTAAAAAATATTTTACTTCCAGGAATTACGCCGCCTTCGCCTTGTATTGGCTCAACTAAAACGCCGGAAATTTTTTGATCATTATTTTCACACTCTTCAAATAATTTTTTTACCGAATCAAAATTGTTAAATTTAAAAAATTTGAACCCTTGAATCATTGGCTCGAAACCTTTTTGATATTTTGGTTGTCCAGTGGCACTCAAGGCTGCAAGCGTCCTTCCATGGAAGCTGGATTCTGCTGCGAGAATAATTGATTCTTTACCTTTATTTGTTTTATTTCCATATTTTTTAATTAATTTAATTGCTGATTCATTTGCTTCCGCACCACTATTACAGAAGAAGACGCTTTTAGCACAACTCATATTCGTTAAAGTTCTGCTTAATTGTTCTTGTTCTTCAATGTTGTAGAGATTAGAAATGTGCTGAATCTTTTTTAGTTGAGTTGATAACCTTCTTCTTAAAACTCTATCGCTATGTCCAAGACTACAAGTTGCAATACCAGCGACTGCATCAAGATATCTTTTACCTGTTTTGTCCCATAGCCAACACCCTTTTCCTTTTTTGAATGATATATCGAATCGACTATAGGTATTCATTAAAGTGGGAGCGGTCGGACTTGAACCGACATACCCGAAGGTGCCGCATTTTGAGTGCGGTGCGTCTACCAATTCCACCACGCTCCCAAGGCTTTTGAAAAAATGAACTTTTTTATTATAACAAAAATCAACTTATTGACTATTGTTTGGGTCAAGGAACAGTTTCCAGATAACGTTTGTTAATAGTTAATCTTTTCGATAAAAACATAGAATTATTTATTGTATTTGCTGACAAGAAATGAGGGGAAAAGGAAAAATTGAAACATATATGATACATTTTTGTGATTATGTGCGCCTAAATGTCTTTTTTGACAGTCGATAGCTTCATAATTAGTAATATTGTGTTATATTTAGAAGAAAACAAATGTCTAAAACTCAAGCTAAAAAATTATCCTTTAAATTTGTCCCTTTTCTCTTTATTGCAGTAACTATACTCACAACATTCGGATCTAATAGCGGAACTTGGGCATGAACGAATTCAAATTTAATGGCTTAAATAAAATTTGGTCTAATCGCTTTCTAGTTTTGTTTATATTACTTTTGGGTTGTATTTCACTAATCAATGTTGCTTACGTTTGAATCAACTTCCTTGGTTTGAAAATTGTTGGAAAGATTAAGCTGCTTTTAGTTTTGAAAGTTTCTCAGATTTAGTTTTAATTTTATATTCATTCTTCTCAAAAGTACTTTTACTAACCTCTCTGGTTATTTTAATACCTAATTTTTTTAGTTTTAATTCAAAATTTTCATAACCTCTATCTAAATGTTCTAATCCATAGATCTTACTACTACCTTTTGCGATGATTCCTGCAATTATTAATGCAGCTGATGACCTTAAATCTGAGCCAACTAGATTCATTCCTTTAATTGTTTTAACACCTTTGATGTGAGCTACGTTTTTGTTTAGTTTTATACGAGCACCCATTTCATTAAGTAAATAAATATGATTCATTCTGTTTTCGAAAATTGTTTCGGTTATCTTTGATTCCCCATTTGCGATTGTCATTAAAGCTGTAAATGGTGCCTGCAAATCAGTAGGAAAGCCTGGAAAAGGAGCTGTTTCAATATCTACTCCTTTAATTTCTTTACTCTTGATAGAAATCGAATTACCTTTAATCGTAACTTTACTCCCACTCTCTTTAAGCTTATTAGTGACAGCTTCAAGATGATGAGGGATTACTGGAGAAATTGTTATTGAAGAGGAAGTTGCAGCAGCAGCTATTAGAAAAGTTCCAGCTTCTATTCGGTCTGGAATTACTTTATGAGTACATCCGCCAAGCTTATTAACACCATCAATAATAATTGTTTCTTTACCGGAGTCATAAATTTTTGCCCCCATTTTATTAAGCATTTGGCATAAATCTTGAACTTCAGGCTCTCTAGCAGCATTTTCAATAGTAGTTCTTCCTTTAGCTAAAGATGCTGCCATTATTAAAGTTTCAGTCGCACCTACACTTGGACAATTTAATTTAATATGAGTGCCATGAAGTCTATTTTTGTTCCCCCTTATTTTTGCCTTAACAATTCCCTCTTCAATAATAATGTCTGCTCCTAGTGCGATTAATCCATTAATGTGCTCGTCTATTGGCCTTGAACCAATATTGCATCCACCTGGTAACGGTACTTGAGCTTCTCCAAATTTAGTTAATAGTGCACCTATACAAAAGAAACTAGCTCTTAATCCTTTAACAAGTTCATATGGAAGTTCTTTAATCGAAATAGTTGTTGGATCTATTTCTAATTGGTTGTTTTTACGAATTAAATTCACTCCTAAATTCTTTAAGATATTCCCCATCTTTTCAATATCAGTGAGAAAAGGTACATTTTCAAGAATTATTTTTTCATTAGTTAGCAATGATGAGGCTAATAAAACTAAGGCGGAATTCTTCGCACCACTTATTTCAACTATTCCATTTAACTTGCCTTGGCCAAGAATCTTTAAATTTTGCGATTTAAGATATGACTTCTTTTTGCTTCCGCAAATCATTAAGACTTAATTTATTAGATTCATCATGACAAACTAATAATATTAAGTCCACCCTATGTAACGTCATGAATATTAATTAAAAGTGAAAATGTATTTTTTGATTTCTTGGGAAATAAAAATTTAATAAATAATTGATCAAAATATTTATGTAATTAAAATATAGTTGATAACAAATTTTTTAAAATACTCATAGAAAATACTTTTTTAAAAATAACTAGTAAAAACAATAATCTAGTTAAAAGATTTAGATCATTTAAGAGAGGATCATCTCCAAAAGATCAAGACTTTTTTTGCATAGAGGGCACACATCTCATTGAAGAATTGCTGAAGTCTGGAAAAAATCTCTCTAAGATTTTAGTTACCGAAAAATGGCTAAGAAAGAATCAAAATCTAAGCAAAAAATTTGATAAGTCATCAATAAATATTGTCTCAGAGGAAGTCTTGGCATCTGCAATTTCAACAATTAATCCAGATGGAATAGCAGCTTTAGTAGAGATTTCAAAAATACCTAATTATCAATTTAATAGAAAAGATGATTTTATTCTTGTTCTCGACAGAATTCAAGATCCTGGAAATATGGGTAATCTATTTAGAACCGCTTTAGCTGCGGGTGTTAATGCAATTTTTTTAGCTGGAGGTACGCACCCATTAGGCCAAAAGGTATTAAGAGCATCCTCAGGTGCAGTTTTTCATCTGCCATTTTTAAGATTTGATGGCATTGAAGAAGAAATATTAAATTCTTTACTTAAGACTTTGTCTGAATTATCAAATGTAGGATTTAAGATTTTCTCTACTAGTAGCCATAATGAGAGTTCAAAAAAACCTTCAAAACCCTACTGGGAAGTTGATTGGTCTAGACGTACAGCATTAATTTTGGGTAATGAAGGTCAAGGTATTCATAAAAAAATTCAAGAAGCTTTTAATGAAACAATTACAATTCCGCATAGTGAGATTGTAGAATCACTGAATGTGGCTTGTGTTGCAGTTCCGTTATTACTAGAACGAAAAAGAGTCGCATACACCTCTAAATAAATAATTAAAAAGTGACTGATTCAAGTTTTGATTTTGATTTAATAGTAATAGGAGCTGGATATGGAGGTTTTGATGCCGCTAAACATGCTGCTGGTAAGGGACTGAAAGTCGCAATAGTAGAATCTTCTGATATGGGAGGCACTTGTGTTAACAAGGGTTGTGTTCCATCTAAAGCTCTTTTAGCTGCAAGTGGAAAAGTGAGAGAAATAGCTAATTATGAACATTTAGCTAAATTTGGGATACATGCTTCACCAGTAAGGTTCGAGAGATCAAAAATTGCAGATCATGCAAATAATTTAGTTTTAAATGTTAGAGAAAATTTAACAAAAACTCTTAAAAGGAGTGGAGTTGAAATTATTTTGGGCATTGGAAGAATTGAAGGAAATCAAAAAGTAGGTGTAAGAGATAAAAACGGAATTGATAAAATTCTCACATGTAAGAATATTGTTATAGCAACAGGCTCTTCTCCTTTTGTGCCCCGTGGAATAACGTTGGATAATAGGACCGTATTTACTAGTGATGATGCAGTTAAACTTGAGTGGCTTCCAAGATGGATAGCAATTATTGGAAGCGGATATATAGGTCTAGAATTTGCTGATGTTTATACCGCGCTTGGTTGTGAAGTTACCATGATCGAGGCTTTGGAAAATATTATGCCAACATTTGATCCAGACATCACTAAAATTGCTAAGAAGAATCTTATCCAAGCAAGAGATATAGACACAAAATCAAATGTCTTTGCGACAAAAATAACACCTGGATGCCCTGTAAAAATAGAACTGACTGATGCAAAATCCAAGGAAGTTGTAGAAACTTTAGAAGTTGACGCTGTATTAGTCGCAACTGGCAGAAGTCCTAATAGTAATAACTTAAATCTTGAGTCGGTTGGTATCGAAACAATAAAAGGTTTCATTCCTGTAGATGATCAAATGAGAGTTAAGAATGGTGATGAAATAATACCTAATATTTGGGCTGTTGGAGATGTAACGGGCAAACTAATGCTTGCCCATACAGCTGCAGCGCAGGGTACTATTGCTGTTGATAATATTTGCGGTGGTAATGTCGAAATTAATTATAAAAGTATCCCCGCAGCAACCTTTACTCACCCAGAGATAAGTTCAGTTGGTCTCTCTGAAGTTGAAGCTAAAGAGATATCTACAAAAGAAAATTTTACTTTGGGAGTTGTCAAAAGTTTCTTTAAGGCCAATTCAAAAGCATTGGCTGAATTAGAGAGTGATGGATTGCTAAAGTTGATTTTCAACAAAGATAATGGGAAAGTATTAGGAGCTCATATTTTTGGGTTACATGCAGCTGATTTAATTCAAGAAATTTCGAACGCTATTTCAAGGAACCAAGATGTAATTGAATTATCTAGAGAAGTTCATACTCATCCTACTCTTAGTGAAGTAGTTGAGGTCGCATATAAACAGGCGGCTTCCCAAATAAAATAATATCTAAAATTAATGGAGATAAGACGCAGGCCACCTAATCCAACAGTAAGGGTAGAAAATTTAGAATATGCTGTACCACATAGAGAAGCACAAGCAAAAAACATTCTGGAAGAAATTGTATGGCACAAGGATATTGAAATTAAGAATTTTAAAAAAATAGTCTCTTTAGAAGACCTCATAAAAAAGATTGAACACCTTCCTGCTCCCAAAGATTTTTATAAAAATATCTTGGAGTCAAAAATAAAACCAGGAGTAATTGCTGAAATAAAAAAAGCTAGTCCTAGTAAAGGAGTGATTAGAAAAGATTTTAATCCTGAAGACATAGCAATTTGTTATGAAGGATTAGGTGCATCATGTATATCAGTACTTACCGATCAAAGGTTTTTTCAAGGTAGTTATGAAATACTCGAAACTGTAAGGAAATCAACTAATCTCCCTCTTCTTTGCAAAGATTTTATTATTTCTGCTTATCAGATTTATAAAGCAAGGGTATCTGGTGCTGATGCAATATTATTAATCGCTGCGATTTTAAGTGATGATGATTTAATTTATTTAAAGAAAATAGCTGATAATTTAAAGATGAGTGTCCTTGTTGAAGTCCATAACTCATATGAATTAGAAAGGATTCTAAAGTTAAAATCTTTTAATTTGATTGGAATAAATAACAGGGACTTAAAGACTTTTAAAACGGATTTAAAAACATCAATAGAATTGATGCATACATATGCAGATATATTTTTAAAACAAAATATTATTCCCATTAGTGAATCCGGAATTAATTGTGCCGAAGATTTAGAATCGCTTAGATCTATTGGAATCATGGGAGTATTAATTGGTGAAACTTTTATGAGAGAAACTGATATTGAACAATCGTTCAAGAAATTATTTAACTCAATTTAATATTGGCTTCAAATCGTGCTATAAAATTGAATAAACAGAGTTGTACTGAATATATATGCAGGCTGTAATTTTAACAGGTATAGTGGCAGGCTTTGTGCATGTAGTTAGTGGAGCTGATCATCTAATTGCAATGGCACCGGCAGCGATTAATAATCCTCAAAAAGCTCTTAAAAATAGTTTCTCATGGGGCTTGGGCCATTCTTCAGGAGTCCTCTTGTTAGCTTTTCTAGCGATTTTTATTAAGGATATTACGCCATTAAACAAATTTTCTAGTATAGCCGAATTCCTAGTTGGAATTTCACTTCTAATTGTTGGAGTATTTGCTATAAAAAATTCTTTTCAATTAAGTATTCACTCGCATTCCCATAAGCATGAGAATGGAATTGCCCATCGTCACTTTCATTTTCATGTTAAGGAACAAAAAAATAATAATAGGCACTCACATGCTTTGACTGGTTTAGGCTTGCTACACGGTATAGCAGGAGGTTCACATTTTCTTGCAGTTCTTCCTGCTTTAGCACTACCTCTAACAAGCGCTTGCTTCTATTTGATTTCATATTTGGTTGGTTCACTCATAAGTATGAATCTTTTTACTTGTTTAATATCTTTTACCACCTTTAAAGCAAGTCAAAAATTTATTAAAAGATTAATAACTGCAGCAGGAGGACTTTCCTTTTCTTTGGGATTATTTTGGATTCAAAGAAGTGCTTCTGTTTTTTTGAATTAAAAAATTTTTTAATTTAGGAATAATTAATTTAGAGGTGACAATCCCAATTATTTTTTCGTTATTGATTAATCCAAATTTATTACTATCTTCACTAAATTCAATATTGTCTCCAATAACCTCGACGTTATTTTGATTTACTGAACTTATCCTTTTTATTAGATTTTTATTTTTAAATGGATGATTAAAAATAACTATTTGTCGATTTTTAAGTATTGATTTATTCTTTTTATATTTTTTAAAAAATACAATATCCCCCTCTTTTAGGTAAGGGAACATCGATTCACCACTAATAATCGCGGTTTTTCTTAAACCTAAAAAAAATAAAATAAAATCAAAAAAACTTTTGAAAATAACTCTGAGTTAACTAGCTTTTACAAAAGCGTCTGATCTTCCTTTTGAAGCCCAGAAAATATTATGAATTTTTTCTACATAACTCATGAGTTCTTCAGCTTGGGCTAAGTCAATATTAACCTTGCATGCACTGCATAATTTGGCCGCTTTCCAAATGGTTTCATGTAAGTCTGGATAAGTTTCTAAGTGAACTGGTTTAAAATAGTCTGTCCACAAAATTAGAATCTCTTTCTTTGTTTCTTTTGCTTGCTCTTCTTTAACTGCAACATATCTAGAAAATGTATTACTGTATGCAGCCCACTCTGCTGAATCAGTGCTAGAAGGAGCTTCTAATGCAATAAGTTTTTTTGTCATTGATAAAACTGCTTCAGCTGCAACTCTCGTAGATGCTGGGTCGTAAACACCACAAGGACCATCGCAGTGAGCATGGACTGTCATTGGGGATTTTTTATCTAGAAAAGAATTGAAGAATTTACTTAACATTTCAAATATTTGGTGTTATGTATATATTACTTTGAGATTAACTAAATTGAAAAGTCTTAGATAATTTTCTTACTTAATTTAATTGACTTTTAATAATTCAACTTCAAATATTAAAGTCGCATTTGCAGGTATTACATTTCCAGCTCCTCTTGATCCGTATCCAAGTTGCGGAGGTATTGTTAATTTTCTTTTGCCTCCAACTTTCATGCCTGCTACACCTTCGTCCCAACCTTTTATTACTCGTCCAGCACCTAAGGGAAAGCTGAATGGAGCTCTTCCGATACTGGTATCAAATTGTGTCCCGTCTTCTAGAGTTCCTGTGTAGTTTACAGTAACTGTTTTCCCAGCACTAGCTTCATCTCCTTCCCCGTTTACGATATCTGCAATAATTAGACCACTTTCTGTAGTCCTTGAATTGTTGTCTGATGGTGTTTCTTCTGCCATAGCGAAAAGTATAGGATTTGGATCTGATGGGTCTAGTTCAAATAAATTATTATTTGAGACATTTGATGATTTTGCAACAGGTGTTCTTTGAACTGACTGAGTTTCTGATTCAGCAGCATTAACAACTTGAGGTGAATTAAATTGACTGAAAAGTGTTAATGAAACACAAAAAACAAAAACTGCAAAACTAATAAAGACTTCTTTCACTTAAATTTTGAAAGTTACTAAAACTTAGTCTACAGAATGAAGGTACAATAAATGGGTGATTATAAATTTAATTTCGTAATTTTAGATTGTTAATCCCAACTCAAATTAAAAGTCTAAGACAATATTTGTATCCTTGTTTAGGAGGGATTTCAGGAGGAATTTCAGTTTCAACTCATTTGTGGCTGATTTTTATGCCGATATCTTTATTTATTTTATGGAAGGGAAGTGAAAGGAGAATAGCAAATTTTTGTTGGGGTTTTTTCTTTATCTTGATAAGTCATTCTTGGCTTTATGATCTTCATCCATTGACATGGCTTGGGTTTTCATGGCTTGCAAGTTTAATAATTGCCATTTTAATATTATTATTTTGCGCTTTTCTGGGTGGGATATTAGTTTATTTATGGGGATTGTTAGTTGAAATTATTCTCTGGAAAGAGGATGTTTTCAAAATGAAAATATTATCTTTAACGGTAAAAGTAATTTTTTTATCCTTGACTTGGGGTATTGGTGAACTGATACTTTCTCAAACACCTTATTTTTGGATAGGTTTAGGAGAGAGTCTTATCCCAGGTGATATTTATCTTGCTGGTTTGGCAAGATGGATTGGTGCAAGTGGTTTATGCGTATTACAAATATTAATTGGATTTTGGATTTTTTATATTCAAGGTAGATGGGAAAGAAAACTTCACTTTAAAAAAATATTTCTTTTAGGACTTTTGGTCTTTATTTTCTTACATTTTTTTGGAGGTTTAACAACTCCATTAAAAAGAAATTATGAATACCCAGTGGCTATTTGGCAAACTAATATACCAACAAGAGAAAAATTAAAAATAAGTGATGAATTTATTGAAGAAAAGCTATCCATCGCTCAAAAATATGCTTTATCAAACAAAGCGAAACTTCTTGTTGCTCCTGAAGGAACTCTATCTAATAATTTTTATTTTTCTAAAGGCACTAAGGTTAATACCTTGTCAGGAGGTTTCAGAAATTCAAATAATGAGTTAAGAAGTTCTTTACTCGGATTTCAAATTGGAGATAAATCTTTTACCTCATTTATAGATAAAAATAGACTTGTTCCATTAGGTGAAAAATTACCTAGATTTCTAAATATTTTTTCAAGAGGATTATCTGCAGTAGGAGGAATTCAACCAGGCTCTGATTCAAGATTTTTTTATACTAAATTTACACCCCCACTAGCAGTAGCTATTTGTTACGAAATTAGTAATGGACTAGAAATAAGAAAGGCTATTAATAGCGGTGCAAAACTAATAATAACTGCAGCAAATTTAGATCCATATCCAGCTAAGCTTTATAATCAATTCCTATCTTTGGCTAGATTAAGAAGTATTGAAAACAAGAAAAATAATTTACTAGTATCAAATACAGGCCCTTCGGGCTTAGTTCAAGATGATGGAAAAATAATTAAACTTTTAGATTATGGTGTTGAGCGAAATGAAATAGTGTTCCCTAATTTTTCATCCGAAAAGACTTTCTATACAAAATTTGGAGATAAACCTGTTTTGTTTTTGTTTATATTCTTTATGGGGTTAAATATCTTTTGGAAAATTAATTAATTAACCCTCCACCTAATAAAATTTCTCCTTTATAAAAAACTGCAGCTTGTCCGGGCGTTACCGAACTTTGACTATCTTCGAAAATTAATTTAAATGTTTTAGTAGGATTATCATTATTTTTCAAAGGGATTAAAGTTCCTTTTACTGGATGACTTCTATATCTGATTTGTGCTTCTACTTCAATCTCTTGCTTAGGTTCTTCGATTGAAACCCAGTTAATCTCACTAATTATTGCTTCTTTATTAAAGAGATCACTTTTATCTGCTACATAAACTATGTTTTTCCCCCTGTCTAAACTTTTTACATATAAAGGTTCCGGCCAAGCAATGCCCAACCCTTTTCTCTGACCTACCGTAAAGTGCTGAATTCCATTGTGCGTCCCAAGGACTTTCCCATTTACATGCACAATTTCTCCTTCTTTGGGTTCTATGTGTTTGTCGATAAATATCTGCATTGATCCATAATGCTCAACTAAACATAAATCTTGACTTTCTGGTTTTTGAGCAGTTCTAAGGCCTAATCTGAGGGCTTCCCTTCTTGTATCTTCTTTTTTCATTTCACCAAGAGGAAATTCTAATCTGCTTAGTACTTCTTGTGAAAGAGAATAAAGAAAATAACTTTGGTCTTTGTTCTCGTCAGCACCTCTGAGAAGAAGGAAGTCCTTAAAAATAAAGCTCTTGCAATCAATTTTTTCAACATAAGTTGATTTTTTTTTCCTTGCGTAATGTCCGGTCGCAATATGAGTAAATTCTTTTTTGCTTATTGCGTAATTAAGCATCTCTTCAAACTTCACATTCTTGTTGCACATCGAACATGGGAGTGGAGTGAATCCTTGCTCATAGCTTTCAGTAGTTTTTTTAATTACCTCTTTTTCAAATATTTCTCTTGAATCTATGATTTTATGATTAATTCCTAAATCTTCACAAAGACCTGCAGCGTCTACTAATCCTTCAGAACAACAGGAGCCTTGACCTTTCATAAGCCAAAGAGTTAGTCCTTCAACATTCCAACCTTTTTCTACAAGAAGAGCAGCAGAAAGGGAACTATCTACACCACCAGAAAGACCTACAATAATATTTTTCTCCTTTTGAGTTTTATTATTATTAGAAAAATTGTTCTCTAATTTTTTTCCCTTTTGTGTTTTTAACATGGAAGTTTAAATTTTTTAACGAGACTTCAAATGCTTTGTACTAATTATGAACGAAATTGTATGGCCAACAATTGACTCTAAACATTTAATTGTTGATTCAAAGCAAATGTTGATATTAGAGAAAGAAATGTTTTCTGATGGAATGCCTCAAGATGCATTGATGGAAAAAGCTGGTATCCAGATTAGTAAATGGCTCTTGAAAAGAAAACCTCTTCTAAAGCATGGGATAACTATTTTTATAGGTCCTGGGCATAATGGTGGGGATGGTGCCGTAATAGCTAGAGAGCTTTTTTTGAAAGGTTTTTATGTCCGGGTATGGTGCCCATTTCCGATTAAAAAAACATTAACAAATAATCACCTTAATTATCTTACATCTATTGGCGTCACAAAATTGGGGGATCCCCCTGATGCAAATGATAAAGAACTCTGGATTGATGCGGTTTTTGGTAATAATCAATCAAGAAAAGTTGATAATAAATTAATTAAACTTTTTAATCAGAAATTTAATAATAAATATGGCAAAGTGATAAGTATTGATATTCCAACAGGATTATGTCCTGATAAAGGAGAGCCTTTTTTAGATAACGCAGTAAAGGCAGATCATACCTTGGTCATTGGTCTTCATAAGATTGGGTTGATGCAAGATTCTGCTTTACCTTTTATTGGAGAATTGCACCATATCGATATTGGGGTACCTATTCACAAGTTACTTAAGATTGAAAAAAAGGTTTTAAAGGTTACTTATAAAGATTTAAAAAATATTAATTTACCTTCTTTACCAAAAAATTCCAACAAATATGAAAGAGGTAGAACATTATTAATAGCCGGAAGTGAAAAATATCCTGGCGCTGGATACTTAGCATTAAAAGGAGCCATATCAAGTGGAGCAGGCTATATCTCGGCTGTCCTCCCCAATTTAGTTGCTGAATCTATTTGGCAAGTTGCTCCAGAAGTAGTTTTTAAAGAAACTATGCAATCTAATCAAAATGGAAATTCATCTTTATTTAGTGCATTAAAAAATATTGATTTAAGTGCATTTGATTCAGTAGCTGTCGGCCCAGGGATAGGAATTGATAATGATGATTGGCAAAAATCAAAAGACTATCTTATTGATTATGAAGGGTTATTGATATTGGATGCAGATGCACTTAATAGAATTGCGGAGTCTAAGTTAGGGTCAAATTTCTTTTTAGAGAGAAAATATAAAACATGGATCACTCCACACAGCAAAGAATTTCGAAGGTTATTCCCGCATATCAAGTCTGATACCAATTTAGGGTTAGCTCTTGATGCAGCAAAAGAATTTAACATTAGCATTTTATTTAAGGGAGCAAACAGCATAGTTGCTGATAATAAAAAAGTTTGGCAACTTTTCGGAACAGATTCTCAGACAGCTCGAGCTGGATTGGGCGATCTTTTATCTGGCTTTATAGCTGGCAGTTCTGCGATTGATTTAACCTTTTGTAGAAATTTAACAACAGATTTTTTTGCTAAATACGTACTTTTGCATTCATTTGCTGCATCAAAGTGCAAAAAAGGGTCACATGCTTCTGCTATTGGTGACGAATTGTCAAAATTAATGAGAAATAAAAAAATGAGACAAATATCTTGAAAGAAACAATTTAAGAGAGTTATTTATAGTTTTAAACACATAAGTGTACAAATATTACTTGAAATCTGAAGCGCACATTAAATATTTGGCTATTTCTTGAAAAGTGTAGGAAAGTTTTAATACCTAAATTAGGTCACATTATGGTTTCATCATTGCCACCACAAACAGAACAGCCAAAAAGGAGGAGTAATGACCCAATTAGCTGGTATTTGCAGAATATCGGCAGAGTTCCTTTATTAACACCTGCTGAAGAAATTGAATTAGGTAATCAGGTCCAGAAAATGATGACTCTTACAGAAGATGGGCAATTAAATGAAAAGATTAATGAATTTACAGCTCAGCAAAAGAGAACAATAAAAATTGGTCGAAGAGCTAAAGAAAGAATGATGAAAGCTAATTTAAGATTAGTTGTTAGTGTGGCAAAAAAATATCAAGGTAAAGGAATGGAACTTCTTGATTTAGTTCAAGAAGGTTCTCTTGGGTTGGAAAGGGCTGTTGAAAAATTTGATCCAACAAGGGGATATAAGTTTTCTACTTATGCTTTTTGGTGGATTAGACAGAGTATGACAAGAGCAATTGCCTGTCAATCAAGAACAATCCGTTTGCCTGTTCACTTAAGTGAGAGATTGGCTTCTATTAGAAAAGTTAGTAGAGATTTGGCTCACAAACTTGGTGCTATGCCAAGCAGGATTGAAATTGCAGAGGCGATGGAAATTGATGTAGAGGAATTGGATTCAGTTTTGAGACAAGCCTTGTCGACAAGTAGTTTAGATGCTCCAGTAAATGGTGATGACGGCAGGAGCTTTTTAGGTGATTTGATTGCAGATAGTAATAATGAAGAACCTTTAGATCAAGTTGAACAAAAAATGTATCAAGAGCAACTTGGTAAATGGTTAAGTCATTTAAGCGAGCAAGAACAACATGTTCTCAAATTAAGATTTGGACTTGATGCAAATGAGAGGCATACACTTGCTGAAATTGGACGATTATTAGAAGTTTCTAGAGAAAGAGTTAGACAAGTTGAACTTAAGGCATTAAGAAAATTAAGAAATTTAACTAGAAAATTACCCAGCGGGATTTAATCTAATCTTCTGCCCAAATATATTTAGTTAATTCTTGTGCAGGGGGTTCGGGTGCTTCAATAGCATCTTTAACCGATTCAGATATCTCTGCATCAATTTTCTTTTCAATAATTTTTAATTCCTCTTCAGTTGCGAATTTACCTTCAATAATTTCTTTAGCTAATTTCTTAATAGGATCTCTTTTCCCCCAAAACTCCTTTTCTTTCTCAGACCTTAATTCATCTGGATCTGCTAGAGAATGACCTCTATATCTATAGGTTAAACATTCTAGAAGTGTGGGACCTTCTCCTGCCCTGGCGCG
>CACNMX010000019.1 GCA_902621675.1 uncultured Prochlorococcus sp.
TGAATTTTTACCCAATGTTGCTACTGTCGGGATCAATTTAATGCAAAATAATTATCCTGATTTAAAAAATAATAATGATTTGATTTTGAATGAGATAAAAATTGAAGAAATAAGATTTAGGGAAACTCTTGAACGAGGAGAGAAATTGTTAGATGAGTTAATTTCTTCAGGGCAGAAATTAATTTCTGGTTTTAAAGCTTTTGAACTTTATGATACTTATGGATTCCCTCTAGAACTTACTGTAGAAATTGCTGAAGAAAATAGTATCAGTGTAGATGTAAAAGGTTTTGAAGAAGAAATGAATGCACAAAAAGAGAGAGCTAAAGCTGCTTCAAGTAATATTGATTTGACATTAGAGGGATCATTAGAGCGAGAAATAAGTCTTTTTAATGAAACTGTTTTTAATGGTTATAATTCACTCCTTTCGGAAGCTGAAATAAAGGGTATATTTTTGGATTCAACATTAGTTAAGCAAGCAAGTGAAGGTCAGAAAGTTTTAATTGTTCTTGATCAGACAACTTTTTATGGAGAATCTGGCGGGCAAGTTGGTGATATTGGAACGATATTTACAAAAGATGTAGAGGTCTTGGTTGATAATGTTACGCGAAAGAAAAATGTTTTTTTACATTATGGAACGATCAAAAAAGGAATATTAACTATTGGACAAAAAGTTAAGACTAATGTTAGCTCCTCTAATAGAGCTAAGGCTGCCGCAAATCATACAGCTACTCATTTATTACAATCTGCACTTAAATCAGTTGTTAACGAAAGTGTTGGACAAAAAGGTTCATTAGTAGCCTTTAATAAATTACGATTTGACTTTAATTCCTCTAATCCTGTTTCTAAAGATCAAATTTATAAGATTGAGACTTTAGTTAACTCTTGGATTATGGAAAATCATGCCTTAGAAATAAAAAATATGTCTAAGAGTGAGGCTCTTGAAAAGGGCGCAGTCGCCATGTTTGGAGAAAAATATGATGATGAAGTACGAGTTGTTAATGTACCAGGAGTTTCCATGGAACTTTGTGGTGGCACACATGTTAAAACTACCTCCGAATTAGGTTCTTTCAAAATAATTAGTGAGGAAGGAATCTCAGCCGGAGTAAGAAGGATCGAAGCATTATCAGGCCAATCAGCATTAGAATATTTCAGTGATAGAAATGCTTTAGTAAATCAACTAAGTGATTTGTTAAAAGCAAATCCTAATCAACTTTTTGAAAGGGTTAATAATTTGCAAGCAGAGCTTATTAATAAGAATAAAGAGATACAAAAAATGAAAGATGAAATTGCATATTTTAAATACTCTTCTATAAAATCGTCCGCAGAAATAGTAAATTCTTTTTCAATTTTAGTAAATCAGATTGATGGCTTAGATGGGAATTCTTTGCATTCTGCAGCACTTAATTTAACTTCTCATTTGGGAAATAAAGCAATAGTGATTCTTGGGGGAATACCAAATCCAGAAAATAGAAAGTTGTTATTTGTCGTTTCTTTAGGAGATGATGCAGTAAAAATAGGATTTCATGCAGGTAAATTAATTAATGAGATTGCAAGAATTTGTTCGGGAGGAGGAGGAGGAAAGTCTAACTTTGCTCAAGCAGGCGCTAAAGATATTGATAAATTAAGTGATGCACTAGATTATGCTAAAAATTATTTGCAAAAAAAATTAGATAGTCATTCTGATAAATAACTACTTTTTCTTAGACTAATTTCGATTTGATCCATTAATTTCCTTGCCTCTTCAATAGTTAATTTTTTTTGATCAATTGCCGATTCAGTATTAATCCTTATAGATTCAACCAAAGAAGCTGAACTGTAATCTAATAATTGTAAAATTTCAGACTTACTCTCCTCTTTAATAATATTTTTGACCTTATATGAATTATCTTGATTTATGTCTATATGAACAACGTTTGTACTGCCAAATAAATTGTGCAAGTTTCCTAATGCTTCTTGATAGGCTCCAGTCATAAAAATTCCAATTAGATAATCTTTATCTTCTTCTGGCTTATGTAAATTTAGTAATGATTTAATTTTTCCATCATCAATAAAATTATTTAGTTTCCCATCTGAATCACAAGTTAAATCTGCAAAGTTGCCTTTGCAGAAGGGCTCCTCTAAGTGCCTATGTATTGGTACTATTGGAAAAATCTGATTTATTGCCCAGCTATCGGGAATAGATTTAAAGATAGATAAATTTGCATAATAAGTTGATGCAAGAGTTTCTGTAATTTCAGATAAATCAGGGTGATTGATTTCATCATTATTCAGGTTATTGGAAATTTCTTTTGCGCAAGCCCAAGTAAGTTCTTCGGCATAAGCTCTTTCTGCCAAACTTAAAAATCCTAATCTAAAAGCGACTAAGCAATCATCTTTAAACTTTTTTGCATCATTCCATAATTCAATTATTTGAGATAAATTTATTTTTTTATTTTTAAGTTTTTTTAATTCATAGAAAGTTTCAAGTAAATTTGAAATTATTAATTGTTGATTTTTTTTATCATAAATTTGTAGTTTGGAACTGACATGGCTTGTCCCTAAGACATTAAAAATTAAAACTGAACAATGACTAATTATTGCTCTTCCACTTTCTGAGATTATGGTTGGATGCTTAATATTATTTAATTCACATGAATCTTTAATAGTTGCAATTACATCGTTAGCATAATTTTGAAGAGAATAATTAGTAGAGGTGTTGGAGGAGGTTTTAGTTCCATCAAAATCTATTCCTAATCCTCCTCCAACGTCGATATATTGCATTGGGGCCCCTAGTTTGCATAGTTCAACATATATTTGACTCGCTTCTTGTAATGCGTCTTTGATCACCGCAATATCACTTATTTGACTTCCTATATGAAAATGGAGCAATTTCATTTCGTTGATAAGATTTGCTTCTTTTAGTTCTTTTATTGTCAACATAATTTCTGGGATTGATAATCCAAATTTGGAATTATCTCCAATAGATTTACCCCACCTACCACTACTTTTACTTGATAACTTTGCTCTAATTCCTATCAATGGAGTCGCCTTAAGTTCTTGAACTGCTTGAATAATTCTTTTTACCTCATCTCGTTGTTCAATAACTATTATTGGATTTTTGCCTAGTTTTCTGGCTAAAGTAGCAATCTCAATATATTTTTTATCTTTATATCCGTTGCATATTAATAATGAATTTTGGTTTTCAAGAAGTGCAAGGCCAATTAATAGTTCTGATTTACTTCCTACTTCTAAACCAAAATTCCATTGGCTACCAAACTCTATTATCTTTTCTAGGACATTTTTCTGTTGATTACATTTGACAGGAAAAACGCCTTGATAAATGTTCTTATATTTATAAGTTTTTATTGCTTTTAAAAAAGAGTCATGTAATGCATTGATGCGATCTTTCAAGATATCATTAAATCTTATGATTAATGGAGGATTTATTTCTCTACTCTTAAGTTCTTTGACAAGCTTAAAAAGATCAATCTTATTTTCAGATTTTATATCCTTAGTTACTGATATATTTCCTTTGGAATTTATAGAAAAATATTTATCTCCCCATTTGTTTATGTTATAGGTCGAAATACTATCTTCAATAGTCCAAATATTCTTTAATTTTTGCGGCTCAAAATTGGTCAATTTATGTCTTAGAGATTAATAAATGTTTTTGAAAATAACTAAAAACAATATCTTTTATTTTAATGATTACTTGCCAAGTTACCACCCAAAAGTTGAATATACATAGAGTGATTATTAACTAAATGACCAAAGAGAGAACCTTTATTGCAATTAAACCTGATGGAGTTCAAAGAGGATATGTTTCTGAGATTATTGGAAGATTTGAAAAAAAAGGATTTAAATTGGTTGGATTAAAGCAATTAATTCCTTCAAAAGAACTTGCTCAAAATCATTATGGAGTACACAGAGAAAGACCCTTTTTTGGAGATTTAGTAGACTTTATTTCAAGTGGACCTGTTGTAGCAATGGTGTGGGAAGGCGAAGGAGTTATTTTGAGTTCTAGAAAACTAATAGGTGCAACAAAACCTCTGGAAGCAGAGCCTGGAACAATTAGAGGTGATTTAGCTATTGATATTGGGAGGAATATTATTCATGGTTCTGATGGAGAAGATACAGCAAAATTTGAAATTGACCTATGGTTTAACGAAGCGGAATTATGTGAGTGGGAAACGTCTGATTCGAAATGGAGATCTGAAAATTAAAATTTAAATCGCAAATCTATCTAAACTAAATTTTTCTAAAAAGCTTTTTTCTATTTCTTTGAGATTTTTATTTTGAACTATTTTCAAAAGAAGATCACTTGTTATTGCAGAAAATAAAACTCCATTTCTGTAATGTCCCGTAGCTATAAAAAGATTTTTAATTTTTGATTTTCCAATTATTGGTTTTAGATCTGGTGTGCAAGGTCTAAAACCCCACCAATGTTCCATTTGTGGCCAATTAATAGCTTCTGGCAATAAGGAGCGAATACCTTCTTGCAGTTGTTTTATTCCATTAGGAGTATTACCTTGATTAAATTTTGAATCTTTTTCAACTGTCGCTCCAACTATAATAAGTCCATCATCACGGGGAACTAGATAAGTTTTTGGACCAAAAATAACTCTTTTCAAAAAATTTGTTGGACCTTGTATTGATAGCATTTGTCCTTTTACAGGAAAGACTGGAATCTTATTAAAAATTTTTTTACTCCAAGCACCGCTGCATATAATTGCTTTTTCGCAATTAATATTTTTTACTTCTCCAGTGGCACATATAACTGTTGCACCTGTAATTTTGTTTTTTTCGAATCTCAAATCCTCTACTTCTGACCCCTCTTGAAATTCGACTCCATGCAAAGAGCATGCTCTCTCAAGAGCACGCATTAGTCTTCTTCGGTTATCTATTTGACCATCTTGTTCAAAAAGTAAACCATGTTTCCAAATAGAATTCATTCCATTAATTTCTGTTTGAAGATCTTTGTGATTTAAATATTTTCCATATTCATAAGTGGGAAACTCTTCAAGATCTTCTTTGTTTTTAAAAGGAACTACTATCCCACATTTTTTTAAACCGCATTTAATATTACTATCTTGTTCAATACTTTTTATCCACTTTGGAATTAGATTTTGACTTTCTTGGCCAAATTTTAGTAATTCACCTTCGAGCCCTTCGGCATGAGTAGCTAACATTCCTGCAGCAACAAATCCAGCTGATTCATTTCTGTTTTTGCTTAAAACTAAAACTTTGAAGTTATTTCTAGAAAATTCATAAGCAATAGATAAACCCAAAAGTCCACCGCCAATGATTAATATTGAATTTTTGGTTTCTTGTGCCATTTAAAAATTAATATTTTTATTTGTGTTTTGGTCCTCTTTTCCTTTATATCCAATAATATTAATAAAGAGACTTTTGATAATGAACAATTTGGAATCTTGGGAAGCTGTGATTGGTTTGGAAACTCATGTACAGCTTAATACGAAAAGTAAAATATTCACATCTGCGTCAACAGCGTTTGGTGATGCACCTAATACGCATATAGATCCTGTAGTTTGTGGGTTACCAGGAACTCTTCCAGTTTTGAATGAGACTGTTCTTGAGTATGCTGTAAAAACCTCGTTAGCATTAAATTTAAACGTTGCAGAACATTGTAAATTTGATAGAAAACAATATTTTTATCCTGATCTGCCAAAAAATTATCAAATTTCACAATTTGATGAGCCATTAGCTGAAAATGGCTGGTTAGAGGTTGAAATAATTGAAAAGGATAAAGAACCTTATATCAAAAAAATTGGTATAGAAAGGCTACATATGGAAGAAGATGCGGGAAAACTAGTCCATTCAGGAAGTGATAGATTAGCTGGCTCTAAGTATTCTTTAGTTGATTACAATCGTGCCGGAATAGCACTTTGTGAGATTGTAAGTAAACCAGATATTAGATCAGGTAAAGAGGCATCTGAATATGCTTCAGAGATTAGAAGAACAGTTAGATATCTAGGAGTATCAGACGGAAATATGCAAGAGGGTTCATTACGCTGTGATGTCAATATTTCAGTTAGAAAAGGACCTAATGCTCCTTTTGGTACCAAAGTGGAAATAAAAAATATGAATTCATTTTCTGCAATTCAAAAGGCTTGTGATTATGAAATAGCCAGACAAATAGAAGTTTATGAAAATGGAGGAAAAATTTTCCAAGAAACAAGGTTATGGGATGAAGCAAAGCAATTAACGAAAAGTATGAGATTAAAAGAAGGTAGCAGTGACTATAGATATTTTCCTGATCCTGACTTAGGTCCAATTGAAATAACAAAAGCCCAACAAGAAATATGGTTTAAAGAACTACCAGAATTACCTTCAAAAAAAAGAAATAAATATGTAAATCAATTTGGTTTGTCTGCATATGATGCAAGGGTAATTTCTGATGAAATAAGCATGGCAAACTTTTTTGAAGAAACAGTAGCAAATGGTGCCGAGGCCAAACTAGCTTCAAATTGGGTAACAAGTGATATTGTGGGCTATTTAAAATCAAACAAACTAAGTTTTAGTGAATTAAAGCTTAGTCCTGAAAATCTTGCTGAAATGATTAGCATGATTTCAAAAAATATAATTAGTGGAAAAATTGCAAAAGAAATTTTACCTGAACTTATTCAAAAAAATATTTCTCCGAAAAAATTAGTTGAAGAAAAAGGGTTGGCAATGATATCTGATTCTTCAAGTATTTTACCAATAATTGATGAACTTATAAATGAATATCCAAATGAAGTTCAAGCATTTAAAAATGGCAAAACTAAGTTACTTGGTTTTTTTGTTGGTCAACTTATGAAAAGAACAAAAGGTAAAGCTGACCCTAAACTTGCAAATAAACTTCTTATGGAAAAATTAAATAACTAAAGCTTAAAGAAGCTCTTTTATAGTATTGACCCATTTATTTTGATCATCCGAATTATCTAAAACAATATCTGAAAATTTTCTTTTTTCTTCAAAACTTAATTGAAAATTTATCAATTCATATGCTTCTTTTTCGCTAATTTTATCTCTTGCAATAAGTCTGTTTTTTTGTAGTTCTTTTGGACATTTAACTAACCATATTTCAGTACAAATATCTTCAAATTTTGCTTCAAACAACAATGGAATAACCAATACTATAGTTTGATTACTTCTGTATTGACTACATTCTTCTATCATTCTTTCTTTAATTAAGGGGTGAAGCAGTTTTTCAATCCATTCCTTGCTTGCTGAATGTTTAAAAATAATGTTCCTTAAAAGTTTTCTGTTAATTTTCCTTTCTGAATTGCTTTTATTATCAATAATTTTATTTCCAAAATAATCTAAAATTTTCTTATATCCATATGTATTTGGTTTGATTAATTCTCTTGAAAAATGATCTGCATCTAATATTGGTATTTTTTTATATTTACTAATGTAATTAGTTATGGTTGTTTTCCCACTTGCAATACCTCCTGTTAAACCAATTCTTCTTTGGTTGTTTTTTAATTTTTGAAGAATATCCATATAATTAATAATAATCTAATTACTTAGTTTCTTTAGTATTAAAGAGTAGTTAGTATGAATTAAAATACCAAAAAGTTTGAGCCAGTTTGATTCCAATTGGTCGTTTGTTGATGACAGTAAGGTAACACCTAACGGGTTTCTTTTTGCTGGGATATCTGCTGGTTTAAAAGCTTCTAATAAAAAAGATTTAGCACTAATACTCGCTCCAGAAGGAAGTATTTTCAGTGGGATGTTTACCCAATCAATAGTTCGCGCTTCTTGTGTGGATATTTGTGAGGAAAGGATTAAAAAAACTTCAGGTTTTGCAAGAGCAATACTAATTAATTCTGGTCAAGCAAATGCCTGTACAGGAAATCTTGGCATTCAACATTTTCAAATTGCTACAGGAAAAATTTCGGAACTTTTAGGAATAAAAGAGGAAGAAGTTTTAATGTGCTCAACTGGTGTAATTGGTATTCCTATACAAATAAATGATTTAGTAAAAAGTTTACCGAATTTAGTTAGTGATTTAAAGGATAATAATTTTGAAAATGCAGCAGAAGCAATTTTAACTACTGATTTAACTTTGAAAAAAGTGTCAATAGAGACGATTATTCAAGATAGAAAAATAAAAATAGCAGGATTTGCAAAAGGTTCAGGAATGATTTACCCCAACATGGCTACAATGCTTGCTTTTCTAACCTGTGATGCGGGTATTCAAAAAGAAGAATGGGACAAAATGATTGCTATTGCGGTTAAAAAATCTTTTAATGCAATATCAGTTGATGGAGAGACAAGTACAAATGATTCTTTTGTTGGAATAAATGCAGGAGAGAAAATTGAAAAAAGGTTTTTTCCAATTATCCAACAAGGGATTGATATTGTATGTCAGAACTTGGCAAAAAGTATTGCAAGGGATGGAGAGGGAGCAAATTGTTTATTAGAAGTTTTGGTTGTGGGAGCAAAAAATAAAGATGATGCAATTATGCTTGCGAAATCTATTTGTAATTCTGCCTTGGTAAAAACTGCGATACATGGTTGTGATCCGAATTGGGGACGAATCATTTCTGCTGCAGGCAATTCTGGAGTTAAATTTAATTTAAATGACGTTGACTTGTATATAGGAAACGCTCAGATTTTGGAAAAGGGCAAGTTAAATAAATATGATCCACAAAAAGTCACAGACTATATTAAGTCCAGAATGAAAGGTAGCTATTTAGTAGATGATATTGTAAAAATAGTGATTAATCTAAATTCTGGCGAATCGAAAGGCACAGCTTGGGGGTGCGACCTTTCTAAAAAATATATTGAAATAAATAGCGAATATACTACTTAAGTTTTAGAAAATCTAATGGTAGATATTCATTAATATAAAGAAATAGTATTGTTAAAGTTCCTATTACAGAGCCTATAAAACCTATAAAAAAATTAACTAATAATCCAGATTGTCTAATTATTACTTCCTCGTTTTTTTCTTCTTCAAAATTAGGAGAATCAACTACTTTTAAGCGCTGATTGGTTGTTGGTTGTTTAAGTTGTTGGTGTCGGATGAGGGCTTCGAAATCAGGCATGGAATTTGTGAGGCAATTGAACAATAAGCAGACCAGCCCGTCATTCGACGAGGATCTGATCTACCTAAATCGTCTACAGCTTCAAATACAGCATTGCCCGAGGCTTCTGCTTTATCAAATGCTGAAAGTAGGGGTATAAATGTATCAAAAACATATAAACCAAAATTTTCTAGAGCTGCTTTGGCTTGTTGCGCTGCTTTTTGCTGTCTAAAATCAACTTTTACTACTACAACAGCATGGTTAACTTTTAAGTTTTTTAATAAATTAGCTAGTTCAACAGTTAATTCTACTGATCTTGCTTTTGCAGTTGTAGGTAAGATAACCAAATCTGAACCATACGCTAAGTGCTTAAGTTCTTCTTGATCACTGCTAGCTTGGCCATCAGTTATTACAATTTCTGATGATCTTGATGCTTTAGCAGCTGAACTGACGGGGAAAACTGGAAATGGAAGATTACCTCTTGATGCGTATGCTAAAGCAGATCTATTCTTGTCGGCATCGACTATGCAAACTTTTTTACCTTCAGAATGCCAAACACTAGCAAGGTGAATACTTGTACAGGTTTTGGCCACTCCCCCTTTTTGTCCGCAAACGGTAATGAACAATTTTTTATTTTTATTTCTCTTACTTTGGAGAATAATTTCTTAATGTCAAGAGAAATTGATTTTTTAATGCTTTAAAACTTATTTTTTGAAATATTTTAAAGAAGTTAATATTTTTAGATAACCTTATAAAGTTCCTTATTTAAATTGTCTAGTGAAGAAAAGAATTGGATTAGGTACATGGTCTTGGGGGAATAAGCTTTTCTGGAATTACCAATCTACAAATGACGATGATTTACGTGAGACATATTATGAAGCATTACGAAGAGGTTTCGATCTAATTGATACTGCAGATTCTTACGGTACTGGGAATCTACAGGGCAGAAGTGAATTGTTGATAGGAAAATTTTTACTAAATACTCCTTCAGCAAAGAAAAAAAGAATTCAAGTAGCAACCAAACTTGCACCTTATCCCTGGAGAATAGGTAACAGAGGCTTCAATAAACCTTTTTTGAAAAGTTTAGAGAGACTTAATAACAAATTAGATATAGTGCAATTACATTGGTCAACTGCAAAATACAATCCTTGGCAGGAATTAGGGCTGTTGAATAATCTTTGCGATTTAAAAGATGAAGGCTTTGATTTTCAAATAGGTTTATCAAATATAGGCCCTAAAAGATTGATGAAATTAATTAATTTCTTAGCAAAAAGAGATCAGCACCTAAAGAGTGTTCAAATACAGTTTTCTTTGCTTGCTCCCGATTTAGGAAAACAATATCAGGTAAAAAAAATTTGCGACGAAAATAATATTGATTTCTTTGCTTATAGTCCTTTGTCCTTTGGAATACTTTGTATTGATCCAGATAAAGAGGAAAACAAAGAAAAAGGTTTTATTCGTAATTCCTTATTTGAAAACTATAAAAAACCAACATATGAATTGCGGAGGTGTCTAAAAAGAATTGCGCATCAAAGATCAGTTTCCCAAGCTCAAGTAGCAATTAATTGGTGTTGTTATCAAGGAACTATTCCACTAGTTGGAATGCGAAAAAAATCTCAAGTTATAGATGTATCTAATGTATTTAATTGGAATTTAAAAAAAAATGAATTTAAAGTACTTCAGGAAGTTTCAAAAAAATGTTTAAAAAAAATGCCGAAAAATCCTTTTTCGAGTAATTAATTAAATTTTTAGCTAGATATTTTTTTATTTTTTTTGATTTGACAACCATTATTCCATAGTTCATTGGGAAATTTTTCACCAGTGAATCTAATAACTTTTGGTTTGAGATTTATTATCAAGTCATTTAGTTTTTTATTAGATTCCATTTTGCAAGATTGGATTTCTTAATAAGATAAATTAATTTAAAACTTATCTTCTCAGTATTTATACTTATAAAATTAAAAAAATTCTTTTTAATACAAGTAATTGCAGCAATATTTACATACTCATAAATTATCTACTACAACTTCTTAGTTCTTTAAAAAAGTGGAGTCCTTCCAGACTCCTCGTATCATTTGGTTGATAAGGCTGATATAACCCCATCTCCTTTAGGATCAAGCAGCAACTGGTGCTGTTTGACGGGAGAAACTAACGATTTTGTTAGCATTTGTGTTTTTGCTCTAACCGAGCCGGCTTCAGTCACCTTCCTTATGCCCCGTCGAAACCATTACAACCCCAAATAGTGGAGTTGAGCGGAATCGAACCGCTGTCCGAAACATCGGTTGAGATCACCTAGTCCAATTGGACATTTATATTCTGACAGGCAAAATGGTTATTGAATAGTTTTTTTACTAAGTTTTATCGTATATGAATGTAGTGGCATCATCTCCGGAGGGACTAGAGAAATCTTTAGCAGAAGAAATTTCAAATTTAGGTGGCTTTAATATTAATACTTATAAAAGATTTATTAATTTTGAATGTGATTTTGAAACTTTTTATAGAGTTCATTTCTATTCCAGATTAGCTTTTCGTTTTTATAGAGAAATTGCAAGTTTTAATTGCTATGACAAGCAATCTTTATATGCGGGGGTTAGAGATTCATTTGATTGGTTAAATTGGTTGCACTTTGATAAAACGTTTAATGTTCAAGTAACTGGGAGAACATCTTCTTTAAGTCATACTCATTTCACTGCTCTTGAAGTAAAAAATTCTATAACTGATTTGCAACAGGCAGTTTGGAATAAAAGATCAAATATTTCTCTAGCTAATCCTGATTTTATAATTCATCTGCATTTAAATAATAATAAAGCAATTCTCAGTCTTCAAAGCAGCGTTGAAAGCTTACATAAAAGAGGCTATAGACCCGCAATTGGAAATGCTCCATTAAAAGAAAATTTAGCTTCTGGATTGATAAATATGACTCAATGGAATGGCAAAGTTCCATTAATAGATTTTATGTGCGGCTCGGGAACTTTTTTAATTGAGGCAGTAAACCAATACCTTGGAGTTCCCATAAATATTGATCAAGTATATCTTTTTGAGAATTGGTTGGACTTTAGGAAAGATATTTATCTTAATGAGAAAAATAAGGCAAAAAATAAAATTATAAATTATGAAAAATTGCCAACAATAATAGGATGTGAAATTAATAAAAAGGTTTTTGAGCAGGCGAATGTAAACATATCATTAGCTGGACTAGAAAATTATATTGAGCTTATAAATAATGATTTTTTAGCACTCCAATTAAGTTGTACACCTGGGATAATCATATGTAATCCTCCATACGGCAAAAAATTAGGCGATGAAAATGAATTGATTTATTTATATGAACAAATGGGAATCTTCCTAAAGAATAATTTTTCAGGTTGGGAATTTTGGCTGCTAAGTGGAAATCCAAAACTAACAAAATATTTGAAAATGAAATCTTCCTTGAAAATTCCTGTTAGTAATGGGGGAATAGATTGTAGATGGATAAAGTATTTAATAAGGTAATTTATTTTTTGCCTAAAACGGCTTTTGTTGTCTTGCCTAAACCCTCTAATGTTTGAGGAAGATATGGTCCTTTGGCTAATTTTCCTCCAAGTTTTAAACTTAAGCCTGCAAGAACTAAATCGATAAATATTATGAGTAATAAATTATATTCAATATTCCAGTTATTATATTTTGTTAGAAAAAGGTAGAAAATAATATGGATGCAAATTAGTACTAATAATAATAATATGCTGCCAATTGCCAAAAATATTCCACCACTAATTAATCTTCTTTTTTCTCTATCTACTTCTTGAAGAGCTATTCTTACATGCAAATCCATAACTGAACTTGCAATCGCTGAAATTCTGGAGGCGGTATTTGCAAAGTTTTTATTTTTTGGTTTTTCCATATTATTTTCTACCACTGTTTAGGAGCGTTCCTATTAGTAAACCAATACCAGCCGCAATAGCAATAGATAATAATGGTTTTTTTCTTATAGGACTTTCTATTTTTGGTCTAAGTGTATCGTTAAGTTCTTCTAATAATTCTTCTAATTGACTTTCTATAGGCTCAATTTTTTCTGATATTTCCCAATTGTTTTCTCTTATTGAATCAATTATTTCAAATAGTTGGCTTTTTATTCTAATTGCTGAGGTTCCACTATGGCTTGCTATTACTTCAACTAAATCGTCAATACTCCCTTTTGTGGCTTCAAGGGTTTGTTGTGCAATGTTAGGCCATTTTTCTTTTATTAAAGGTATTAAACTGTCAATTTTTTCGAGTAACCATTTTTCCGAGAGAACCTCTCTTTCAGGAAGATTAGAGTTATCTTCTTTATCTTTTACTTCTTCGGGAGGATGGTAAGTCTCCATTATTCAAACTTATTTATTTTAAGATTAGACCCATTTTCTTAATTTGGAACCCTTATCTAAATAATTGTGGGATTTATATAAAATAAAAACATATAAAAGTTTATTTACATTTTATTTATCTACTCTGTTCTGCAAGAAGCTTTTGTTAAGCTATTACTGAAATTATTAAATGAGTTTAAATTTCATCATGGATATTACATTTGCATCATTAATTTTTGCATCTCGCACAATCCCTACAGATTTTGGATTAGTAGCTGCAGCTATTGCTGGAGCTGGAAGTTTGCTATTCATCGCTTTAAGATTTGTTCCTGATGCAGGTAATTAAATAAAGGGACCATCTTTAAGAAAAAATATCATTATCTAAACTTTGTTTTGCAAAAAGATTTAATTTATTTATCAACTAAATAATGGATAAATGGGTTTTGCTGGAACATGAAGTTTATAATGATAAGTCTAAAGATATTCATTATGATTTTCTTGTTGAAAATGGAATAGATTGTTTAACTTGGAAATTTTTAAAACTACCTTTATTAAATCAAGCTTCTATAAAGATTTCTAAGCAGCCCAATCATAGACTTATATGGCTATCCAGGATAGAACATGAACTTTCTGATAATAGAGGTTTTGTAAAAAGAATTGATCATGGAATATTTAAAAACGTTTCTACAGACTTGGACTCTGAAAATTATCGATTCATTTTGGATGGTGAACTTCTTTCTGGTTTGTTTGAAATTTCGGCTAATTCTTGTAGATTGAGTAAAAATTATTAATATTCATTTATAAATAAACGTAATATTTCTATTGAGAATTTTTGCAAATTAGTTATTCTTATTTAGCTATTGAGACTTGAGATTGGTACATATCAATCAGGTCGAGTTTGAAAATTTTAAATCTTTTGGGGGAAATGTAAAAATTCCTCTTGAAGAAGGCTTCACAGTGGTTACGGGCCCTAACGGTTCTGGGAAAAGTAATATTTTAGATGGAATTTTATTTTGTTTAGGTCTAGCTAATAGTAGAGGGATGAGGGCTGAAAGATTACCAGATCTAATAAATAACTCCAAAGTTAAAGAGGGTAAGTCATCAGAAACATCTGTATCAGTAAAATTTAATATTCAAGATTGGTCTCCCAGAGAGGACCTTCCGCCTTTAGAACTAGAAGAAGAAGAAATTGCCCTTAATAAAGGTCAAAAAGAATGGGTAGTTTCTAGAAAATTAAGGCTTATGCCAGGTGGTTCTTATGCTTCTACTTATACTTCTGATGGCCAACAATGTACCTTGCAACAAATACAGAGAATATTAAGAGATATTAGTGTTGATCCTGAGGGCAGCAATGTTGTTATGCAGGGTGATGTAACAAGAATAGTATCAATGAATAATAAGGAGAGGAGAAATCTTATTGATGAATTAGCAGGAGTCGCACTTTTTGATACAAGAATAGAACAAACTAATGCAAAATTAAATGACGTTTTTGAAAGACAAGAAAGATGTGAAATTTTAGAAAATGAATTGCAATCTAGTAAGAATAAGCTTGAAAAAGAATGTGAAAAAGCAAAGCGATATAAAGAGTTAAAGGCAAAACTATTACAAATAATAGAATTAGAGAAAGTTCTTATTTTTGAAAAACAAGTTAAGCATGTTGAATCTATAGAAAAAAAAGAAAGTGAAATTGAAAAAAATAAAATTTTGTTTAATAAAGAAAAAGAATCTATTAGTAAAGAAATATCAGTTTTAGAAGATGCTTTGAAAATACTTGTTGATGAGCTTAAGGAGAAAGGAGAGGATACTTTGATAAAAGTTAATTCTGATATTGGAAGTATTAATTCTAGCTTGAGAGAACTTGATAGGATATCAAGTCTGAATAAAGAAGAAGGTATTAAATTACAAAAACAGAGAGATGAAATTGCAATTTCTAAGAGGAATATCGAGTCAGAAAAGATGAGACAAGAAAATTTCGATGATAATTTTTTAAATCAATTGAACTTGCAAATTGACGATCTCACTTTAAAACACAAACTATCAAGAAAAAAACTTTCTGATGCGGCTGGAGAATCTGGAGAATTCTCAAAACAAAGTATCAAATTAAATGCTGAGCTTGAAAGTATAAAAAATCAAATTAATCCTTTGGAAATAAAAAAAAGGAAAATTGAAGAAGAAACTATTCAAAATAATATTCAAAAAGATGAGATATCGTTACAGATCGAATCCTTAGACTTAGAAAAGCAGAAACTTTTCCAGGGAAATCAAAGAAATAAAGAGACATCCGATACAAAGAATAAAAACTTGGCAAGTAATAGCGCAGAAATTAATTCTTTAAAAAATGAAATCGATTTATTAATTAAAACTAAATCAAGGCTAAATAACGAGCAATTAAGGCTTGAAAAGGATTTATCTAGATTTGAAAGCAGGAAGGAAGCTTTAAACGAATCTAAAGGTTCATATGCTCTCAGAATTCTCTTAGAGGCAGGGTTAGAGGGTATACATGGTTATGTAGCTCAACTTGGAGAGGTCAGCGAGAAAAATAGATATGCATTAGAAATTGCTGCTGGAAATAGGTTAGGACAAATTGTTGTTGATAATGATCATATTGCTGCAAAAGCAATTGAAATTCTTAAAAAGAAGAAAGCGGGAAGATTAACTTTTTTACCTTTAAATAGAATCAAAAGTCAAAAAAAGAATTATGCGATTTCAAGATTTGAAAATAACAGGGAGAATGGATTTATTGATAAAGCTATTAATCTAATTACTTTTGATGAAGTTTATTCGGATGTTTTTCGATATGTTTTTGGAGATACATTGGTTTTTTCAGACTTATCCTCAGCAAGGTTATCTAAACAAAAAAATAGGTTGGTTACCTTAAGTGGTGAATTATTAGAAGCAAGTGGTGCTATTACAGGAGGCAGTAAGTTAAATAAAGATTTGGCTTTTAAGTTTGGAATTAATAATGATATTGATGATTCCACTCCTATAAAAGAAAGATTATTAGTTATCGAAGAAGCTTTAAAAGAGTCAAATAATGATTTGATACTAAAAAATAATAGACTTAGCATATTAAATTCTAACCGCAGTCAAATAATTGAAGATTGCGCCTCATTTAATAAAGAAATTGAAGTAAATCAAGATTCTCTTAAAGCTGTCTCGCAAAGAATTGAGGATTGTAAATCGAGATTAAATAAACTTGATACTACTAATAATTTATTAGTTAACGAGTTAGGTCATTTAAAAAATCAATTGAAGCCTTATCACGATAAGTTTGATCAACTACAAACTATTCAAAAGGCAAATTATGAAAAAAATCAAAAATCATCATTAATAGCTTTTAATGACGATTTTAATAATCTTGATAAAAAACTTGAATTACTTATTAACGAGAGAAATACATTACTAGATAAAAAGAATCAATTTGCTTTAAATAAAGAGCGAATCAATAATTCATTAAAAATTACTTTACTACAAGAAAAAAACTTGCAGGAATCTATTAAACAACTCGCAATTGCTCATAATGAATGGATAGAAAAAAGGGATCAATTTAAAAAAGAGCTTTCAGATCTCGATAATCAAAAAAATTCTCTAGAGAAGAATTTAGGTTTGTTGAGAAGGAAAAGAGATGAATTAAACTCTTCAATTTCAAATAAAAGGCAAGAATATAATAACTATCTGTTAAAGCTTGAATATCTTGAAAGGGATATGCATTCTCTTAAAGAAGAGATGAGGAGCGAGAAAATAAAATTAGAAAATTATAAAAAAGATCTACCCAATCCTTCCCCGGAGTTTGGAGAATATGAAGGGAAGAGTCTTGAATCTTTGCAATCAGAAATTTCGATTATAAATGCAAAACTAGAAAGCTTAGAACCTGTCAATATGTTAGCTCTTGATGAACTAGAAGAATTAATTGAGAGATTAAATGGTTTGCGAGAAAAATTAGAGATTCTATCTAATGAAAGATCTGAATTATTGCTGAGAATAGAAACTGTATCTACGATGCGTCAAGAAGCTTTTATGCAAGCATTTACAGAAGTTGATAGACATTTTAGAGAAATTTTTGCAAATTTATCTGATGGAGATGGATTTCTTCAACTTGAAAATCCTAATTCTCCTTTAGAAGGAGGATTAACTTTAGTGGCTCATCCCAAGGGAAAAAATGTCAGAAGATTAGCGTCTATGTCAGGTGGTGAAAAATCGTTAACTGCTTTAAGTTTTTTATTTGCTTTGCAAAAGTATAAGCCTTCACCTTTTTATGCATTAGACGAGGTTGATAGTTTTTTAGATGGTATTAATGTTGAAAGGTTGTCAAAACTAATATCAAATCAGTCATCAAATGCTCAATTTATAGTCGTAAGTCATAGAAGGCCTATGATTAGTGCATCTGAACGAACAATTGGGGTTGCGCAAGCAAGAGGTGCTAATACTCAAGTTCTTGGGTTACCAAATGCTGCATAAACACACTTTTTTAAATTTATACGTCAGAATGATAAAAAGAAATTTATGAGCTTGTCTAACACATCTGCTAATAAGAATCTCCCTACCTCGGTTCCTAGTGAACGTTTATGGTTAAGGTCAGAATTAATGGGAACACAAGTGATAACTACTGATACTGGAAGACGGCTAGGCGTAGTCGGCGAAGTTGTTGTTGATATTGATAGAAGAGAGGTGGTCGCTTTGGGACTAAGAGATAATCCACTTACAAGATTTTTACCAGGTTTACCAAAATGGATGCCTTTAGAAAGTATTAAGCAAGTTGGAGATGTCATATTAGTTGACTCCCTAGATTCTTTGAGTGAAAGTTTTTCTCCAGAAAGGTATGGGAAGGTAATTAATTGTCAAGTGATTACAGAATCTGGACAACTTCTGGGAAGAGTTCTAGGCTTTTCTTTTGATATTGAGACTGGGGATTTGATATCTCTTGTTATGGGCGCTGTTGGTGTGCCGCTTTTAGGCGAAGGAGTTTTAAGTACTTGGGAAATACCTGTTGAGGAAATTGTAAGTAGTGGTACTGATAGGATTATTGTTTATGAAGGTGCGGAAGAAAAACTGAAGCAACTAAGTAGTGGACTACTTGAGAAACTTGGAGTCGGGGGTTCTTCATGGGATGAAAGGGACGTCAATGGATACTCAGCAAATCTTGTACCTGTTGAGAATCAGTTACTTTCAGGTTCTGAATCAGAAGAGCAAAACAATTTGGTCGAGGAATATGAAGAAGTTGTTGGACAAGATGATTATGAAGATGATTATGAAGATGATTATGAAGATGAACTTGAATATGTTGAAATAAAGGGTTCTGAAGAAGAACTAAATAATAGAAAAAAGCTATACATGGATAATGATGATTCTGATCAGATCCAGAATCAAAATATTATTAATCAAATAGATGAAAAAAACAATATTGATTTAAAGCAAAAAAAACAATCAACTACTAATTTAGCTTCGAAAAGACCAATTCAAAATGCAACTGAAACTTTAGATATTGAACCACTAAACGAACAAAATTTAGTTCAAGATAATAAAAAATCAGAAAAGTTTGAAATTGATGATCCCTGGTAATTGTTAAAGTTTCTTTATTGAATTAACAATTATAGAAGCAAGTTTTTTTGCAGCACCTTTATCACCTCTTTCTTTGTTTAGATTATCCCTAATATTTTTTAATTGATCTTTGTTTTTAATAAGAAATAATACTTCTCTTGCAATTTTTATTGTCGAAATATTACCTATCCTTTCAGGGACAATCATTCTTTTTGCTTTAATATTTGGCCAAGCAAAAAACTTCTTTTTTTTAAAATAAAATTTTTTAATTATAAAAGTTAGGAATCTATTTATGAATGAAATTTTTCCAACTACTCCAAAAATACCATCCCAAGCGTTCATCATATTTAAATGTTGAGTTGGCAGAACAACTAACATTGGAAGACTAATTGCTGCTAATTCTGCAGTATTTGCTCCTACAGTTGTAATTGCAAGATCACATTCTTTTAATATTTCATAGCAAGGATGTTTCTTGATTAGATAAATCTTTGTTTTTTTTGATGTTTCAATTACATAATCAAAACTAGAGTCTTTGAAGTTTTTAATTGTTTTGATTTTTGATGAGTAATATTTAGCAATTGGATTTTTGTTGCTTTGAAAAAATAAATATTCACTTTTATCAGTAGTTGGTGCAATAGGGATTATAAAACTTATATTTTGATTTTCTTTAGCGATATGATCTGCAACTTCTAAGAAGAAAGGAATTCCAACAGAAAGCTTTGCTTTCTTAGAACCAGGCAATAATGCAATGTAGTGTTTTTCTTTATTTCTTAGTGATATTTCGCTATTAAGTTTGATATCTGCCATCAAATCGCCAATTACTTTACATTTATATTTATATCTTTTAGGTATTAACTCTTTTACTTTTACATTCATAGCAGCAATTTCATTGCTCCATTTAGGCCATCTTGAAACCCATTCAGCATATGTGATATTTAAATAACCTAATCTTTTAGCTAATAAAATGCTCCAAAATTGATCCCCACCAAGGAAAATAACTATCCCCTTTTTTGGCCAATCAGCAAAAGAATGTGGATTTATCAATAATTTCCAAAAACTTTTGGATTTTGTAATTAATTCGAATTTATTCCATGAATTTGCAACTAAAAATTCTTTACCAGTGGCATTTGGGCAAGGAACAAGTACTAACCTAAGAGTAAAATCTTGTTTATCTTCATCACATAGTGATTTATTTATTTTGTTTAGCTCATCCACTACAGGATTTACCCATGTAGTTAATTCACCAGGACCATTGGAAATTATAACTACTGCAACTGATTCTTTTTTCATTGCAGTTAAACCAGAATACATTAAGTGCGGACGGCGAGACTTGAACTCGCAAGGCCGAAGCCACACGCTCCTTAGACGTGCGCGTCTACCAATTCCGCCACGTCCGCAAAGGGTTTTCAGCAGCCGGGGGATGCTTAAACCTTAAAAATATCATACATTATTGGCTGAATTAAGCATGTAGTTCGAAAAGAGTTTTTTTGAATATGATGAATAATTTTTCTATTGCATAAAACAAATATTTATACATATATAACGTTTTAGGTTGTATTGTAAAAAATGTCCTCTGATCACTAAAAAATTTTGTTGAATACTTTGGCAAATAATTTTTTATTTTAAGTCATTTCATTTCTTCAATTTTATTTTCATAATGGTTGAAAAAGTTTTAATTGCTAATCGTGGAGAAATAGCTTTACGAATTGTCAGAAGTTGTAGAGAACTAGGTATTGCAACCGTTGCAGTTTTTAGCACTGTAGATAAAAAAGCATTGCATGTACAGCTTGCTGATGAGGCGGTTTGCGTAGGAGATTCATTAAGTAATAAGAGTTATTTAAATATTCCAAATATACTTGCTGCTGCTACATCGAGAGGAGTTGATGCTATTCATCCTGGTTATGGATTTCTTGCGGAAAATGATAAATTTGCTGAGATGTGTAATGATCACGGCATAGTTTTTATTGGCCCATCTCCTAAAGCTATTAGATCTATGGGAGATAAATCTACAGCTAAAGAAACTATGGAAGCAGTTGGAGTTCCAACAGTACCTGGTAGTAAAGGCTTGTTATCAAATGTTGATGAGGCTTATAAATTGGCAGATGATATTGGCTATCCGGTAATTATTAAAGCCACTGCTGGAGGAGGTGGAAGAGGTATGAGGTTGGTTGAAAACTCTGATAATCTAGAAAAAATGTTTAAAGCAGCTCAAGGCGAAGCAGAAGCAGCTTTTGGTAATGATGGTTTATATATGGAGAAATTTATAAAAAAGCCAAGACATGTAGAAATTCAAATTTTGGCGGACAGGTCGGGAAATGTTGTTCATTTAGGAGAGCGAGATTGTTCAGTTCAAAGAAGACATCAGAAGTTACTAGAGGAGTCTCCTAGTCCTGCAATTAATACTGAGTTAAGAAAAAAAATGGGGAATGCAGCTATCGCTGCTGCAAAAAGTATCGGCTACGAAGGGGCGGGGACAGTTGAATTTTTAGTTGATGATGATGATAATTTTTATTTTATGGAGATGAATACTAGGATTCAAGTTGAACATCCTGTTACTGAAATGGTTACAGGAGTTGATTTAATAGCTGAGCAAATTAAAATCGCAAGCGGAGCAAACTTGGAATTTAATCAGGATGATATCCATTTAAACGGTCATGCCATTGAATGTAGAATTAATGCTGAAGATCCTTCTCACAATTTCCGACCATCACCCGGAAAAATAACTGGGTGGCTTCCTCCTGGTGGTCCTGGTGTAAGGGTGGATAGTCATGTCTATACAGGCTATGAAATCCCTCCTTTCTATGACTCATTAATTGGTAAATTAATAGTCTGGGGGAAGGATCGTAATACTGCAATTAAACGTATGAATAGGGCTTTAAATGAATGTGCAGTAACTGGTATACCTACAACAATTAACTTTCATCTAACCTTACTGAATAAATCTAAATTTAAGCAGGGTAAGATACATACTAAATATGTAGAAGAAGAATTATTGCCTAATTACTGAGAAATAATTAAATGATTTCTATGAAATATGTGTATGCAATGCAAGTTTTATAAGCCCTTGCTGACCGACTAATATTTCTCTTAAAAAGCTTATAAATCCTATCCAAATGACGGGTCCAACATCAACGCCTGCAATAGGAGGAATTAGTTTTCTTGTTAAATTAAGAATAGAGCTTGATGGTATTGAAACTAATAACCATAAACCTTTACTTAAATCAATTTTTGGGTACCAAGTAAGTATTAATCTTATTAGAAAAACTATAGTTAGATATGAAAGAGAAATTCCTAAACTAATATCTAAAATTTGAAGAGAGTTTACAAGCAAGGAAATCACAATTATTTAATTCATCTTAATAAATAACCCATTGAAACGTATTTAATTCGTATTATAAATTGAGAATTTAATATTTAAAAAGTGTTTCAAATCTCAAATTTATTACTAGCCGCAGATTTTTCTGCTGAAGTTGCAAATAATTCCGCAGTCGGAATGATAGGTAGTTTTATTGCTGCTGCCTTACTTATCGTTATTCCTGCCACTGCATTTTTGATTTTTGTTAGCCAGAAAGATTCCCTTGATCGTACTTCTACTGGAAGACGCTAGTTTTTGTAGAAGTTTTAAGTACACTATATATATAGGGGATATAAGTAACCCTTTAAAAAATAAATTTTTGGAGAAAGAATGTGGTCAATGCTAGTCTCAATTGGGCCAGTATTGTTGGTATTGTTCTCGCGGTATGTGGAGGAGGCCTTTATTTTTTGAGGTCCTTTAAGCCTGCCTTGGCGCGGGATTATGATGTTTTCTTCGCAGCAATTGGACTTTTGTGCGGAGGAATATTATTTTTTCAAGGCTGGAGGTTAGATCCTATCCTTCAGTTTGGTCAGTTTTTATTAGCAGGAACTACAGTTTTTTTCGCATATGAAAGTGTGCGATTGAGGGGAGTTGCTACTGATCAAGCTAGAAGGTCATCTTATTTTGATGATGATCCTATTTCTGATGTTCCAAGAAATTCTAGAGGTCGATTCAATGACGATTATGATAGGTTTGAAGAATCTGAAAGACCATCTAGAAGATTTAAACCTCAAGAAGATGAATTTGAAGAAGACTATACTGAGGGGAGATCACCTAGGAGGAATGTTTCAAGAGCCATACCCTCTGCTGCAGCAAGTAGAAGTAGGCCATCTACAAGGGAAATAAGTCAGTTTGAAAATGACGAGCCTTTAAGAAGGAGAAGACAGACCTCTGAAGGTAGAAATAGGAAACAATCAGAAACAAATAACTTTGGTGAAAGAAGAAATTTGTCTCGCGATGAGGTTAAAACAGGTTCAAGACCCACAATGAATCGTACAGTTTCTCGACGAGATAATACCTCTACCCCTAGCAATTCTTCTCCATTAAGAAAGAAACCTACTAGATCCCCTATTAGACAGCAAACTTCTGCATCTCAAGTAGAAGATGCTTCATTTAAAGATGTTGATCAAGTAAAAAAAACACGTGAAACTCGTAGAGTAAGCTCATCAGCTAGATCAAATTCAAAAAATCAAAATAGTAGATATAACGTTGGAACAAACAAGAAAAAACCAAGAGATAACAGTTCTAGATTTGATGATTAATTATAAGATTCCTGCCCATTTTAAAAAAGATTGTTTACTAAATAATTCAATTAATATTATTGCAAGGAACCCAATCATTGCGAACCTTCCATTAGTTATTTCAGAATAACTACTCCAACCAAATTTATATTCATCTTTAATTTCTAAAGATTCTTCATCTAATTTATCTTCTCTAATTTGTTCATCGATGTAATTTGAATCTTTCTGTTGTTCTACATAACTATCATTCTCTAAATTAGTGACTTCTGAGTTAGTTTGTTCTTCTTTAGAATTCATTTTTTTTGCTAATCCTTAAAATTATACTTATCAGAAGTCAATAATTTCCAGTCTCCTTGCCCATTTAATTCTAAAATATTCTCGTGAAAATCTTTTAAGCTGGGTCTATGTCCAACACTAATAAGAGAAAGTTCTCGTTCCTTTAGTAAACTGTATAGTTTTTTTTCAGTGTTAATATCTAAAGCACTTGTTGCTTCATCAAGTACTGCAAATCTTGGAGAATTTAGTAATAGTCTTGCAAAAGCCAATCTTTGCTGTTCGCCTAGGGAAAGAATTCGTGGCCAATCTTGTTTGATATCAAGATTAGGATATCGATTTACTAGGGTTTGTAAATTTACTTCATGAAGTACAGAAGTCAAATGTTCATCACTAAATTTCTTAACTTCTGTGGGATAACATAATTGTTCCCTTAAAGAACCTAGTAACATATATGGTTTTTGAGGTATGAATAATAATTCCCCAATTTTTGGTTTTTTTACTACTCCCTGATCTGGTTCCCATAAACCACTGATCATTCTTAGTAAAGATGTTTTACCGCACCCAGATGGTCCTACAACCAACAGTGATTGATTATTGTCGATGCTTAAATTTAAATTTTTAATTATTGTTTTATTTGATCCTGGTGGACATAGGTCAGCATTATTAATAAGAATTGAGGGGTAATCTGAAATAACGTTTTGATTGCTTGTTGGGTTGGTTTGACTAATGGATTCAACTTTTGATTGGAATCCTTCTAATCTGCCAATACCAGCAGTAAATTTTGCAAGTT
>CACNMX010000020.1 GCA_902621675.1 uncultured Prochlorococcus sp.
CATCAGTAGTATCAGATATATTAAATCTGCATGCCGTCTCAGTTAAGAATAATAATACAATCGACCCATTATTATCTTTTTATTTTTGGAGAAACTGTCATATCATCGAATCTTCACAGATAAATAAAAAAAATTACCTTAGGATTATTTGTCTTGATAGTCCAGGTGTAATAGGAAAGATTGGAGATATTTTTGGAAAGAATAATGTTTCAATAGAATCAATTGTTCAACTTGATGCAAGTGAGGATAAAGCTGAAATTGTCGTTATTACTCATGAGGTAAATAATGGAGATTTTGAGAGATCGAAAGATGAAATAAATTCTCTCAATGAAGTCAAAATTATTGCAAGTCAATTAAGTTGTATTTAAAAAATTAGTTTGCAAAATTCTTTATAGCTTGGTAAACCGAATAAAGTAAGTGTTTGGTTTAAGACCTTAATGATTCATTCAAAATTATTAGATAATAATAATAATAATTTAATTTTTTCTAAAAACCTTTATAAAGGTGCTTGTGTAAAAATTAAAAATAGCAACAAAACTTTTCAAGTAATTGGTCTAAATATAAGTAAAGAAATTTGTTGGGTGAGAGAGTGGCCTTTTGCCTGTAATTCAAAAAAAACATTTGCTTTAGAAATCAGTCAAATAGCCTTACAAATTTTTTGCTCAAATAATTCTTCAGAACAATTAAGTAATTATTAAATATGAAAAAAAAAGTTTTTTTATCAATAATTATTATTTTAATTTCTTTTTTACAGAATTCTTGCGGCTCAAAAAGAATTTCTAAAAAAATCATAGTAGCAAGTTCTGGAAAAATTGAATCTCTAGATCCAGCTAGAGCAAATACTCTTAAAGCGATTCAATTAATCAGTTCTCTGGGAGACACATTATATGAATTAAATTCTGATGGTGAATTAATCCCTGAATTGGCCTTGGGGATGCCAATTATTTCAAAGGATAGACTTCAAATAACTATCAATTTAAGAAAGAATGTTTTTTTTCACGATGGAACTGCATTTAACTCAAATGCTATAAAGTTTACCTTTGATAGATTCAAAAGAATTGGAACGATGAATTATATTTTAGGAAATAAGATTAAATCAATAGAAACGCCAAGTGAATATTCAGTCATAATAAATTTGAATAAACCATCAAGTTCTTTAAATGGTTTACTCACATCGGTAAATTTAACTCCAATATCTCCTACCTTTTACAAACAACATTCTGATAAGTTTCTAAATGAAAAATTCGTTGGTACTGGCAAGTATGTCCTAACTAGTTTTTCTAATGAAGTTCAATCAATTGATCCATATTTGAATTATTGGGGTGAAAAGCCCTTAAATAAGGGAGTTAATTTTGTGGGATATTCAAATTCATCTTCTCTTTTTGGGGCTTTAAAAAGTAAACAAATTGACGTGCTTTTATCAAATTCAATTGATGATAGTCAGAGAAAAAGTTTAAATAATTTAAGTAAAAATAAACAGTTTAATGAAGGTAATAGCCCTTTCACTGAATTAAGTTTTATAAGCCTTAAAACTAGTTCTTATCCCTTAAGTAATCTTAATTTAAGACTTGCTTTGGCAAAAAGTCTTAATAGAAAATTGATTAGTGAGAAAGTAAGTTATGGATTAAGGAAGCCATCTAGATCAATTATTCCTCCAATATTAAAAAAAGACAATCAAGCACTGTGGCCTAAATATGATTATTTAGAAGCGAGAAGGTTATTGCAAAAAGAAAATTATTGCAATGGAAACATTCTAAAAATACCTCTTACTTATAGATCGAATGTACCAGCTGACAAGCTTATTGCTCTGACATGGCAGGAAGAAATTAAAAACTCTTTGAAAGATTGTATTGACATCGAACTTAATGGGGTTGAATCTACAACAGTTTATAAGAATCTAAGTTTAGGAATTTATACAGCAGTTATTCTCGATTGGACTGGAGCTTATTCAGATCCAGAGGCCTATCTCACCCCTCTTTTAAGTTGTAATGAAATAGTTGATGACATATGTAAAAAAGGAGAATCTGTTTACAGCGGTAGTTTTTGGGGATCCAATAAAGTGGAAAGTTTATTTCTTGAGAGTGAAAAAATAAGTGGAATTAAAAGATTAGAAAAACTTGTTGAAATTGAAAAAATAGCAGCAAATTCAATCCCTTATATTCCTATTTGGATATCCTCTCAAAAAGCATGGTCTCAAAATAAAATATCAAAACCTATTTTTAATGGTGCAGGAATAATTTCATTGAGTGATCTAGAGTTAATTGATGAGTAGAAATTTAAATAAACTACTAAATTATTCCTTATTAAAAATTTCATTAATACCGATAATGCTATGGATAATTTCTTCATTAGTATTTATTTTATTGAGAGTTGCCCCCGGTGATCCTGTCGATGCCATACTTGGCTCTGGTGCAGATGACGTTTCAAGGGAATTTCTAAGAAATAAATTGGGGCTAAATGAACCTTTGATAAGTCAATATTTTGCATATATTAAAAATATATTGCACTTAGATTTTGGCCTATCTCTTAGTACCCAAGAACCAGTCCTAAATATTATTATTAAGTCATTGCCTGCAAGTCTTGAACTTGGATTGTTTTCAATATTAAGTGCTACACTAATAGGATTACCATTGGGATTAATTGGCTTAAGAAATAGAGGTAAAAAGATTGATTATATTGCGAGAATATTAGGAATTGCTACATATGCAATCCCTCCTTTTTGGGGTGCAATGTTAGCGCAATTATTATTTTCTGTATTCTTTAATATTTCCCCAATTGGAGGTAGATTTCCAATATTTCAGCAACAACCTCAAATTACAGGTTTTCTAATTTTAGATAGTATTCTTTCAAATAATATGATTGCTTTGAAAGATGGTCTATATCATCTCGCGCTTCCTTCGATTACCCTTGGCTTTTTATTAAGTGGTATATTCAGCCGCTCATTAAGAGTAAATTTGGATAAGACATTAAAAAGTGATTATGTAAATGCTGCTATATGTAGAGGAATATCAAGGGAAAAAATATTTTTAAACCATGCATTGCCTAATGCTCTATTGCCAATTTTCACTATTTCTGGCTTGACTATGGCCTCATTAGCAGGAGGCGCTTTATTGTTCGAGGTAACTTTTTCATGGCCAGGTATAGCTTTAAGATTAAATGAAGCTATTTCTCAAAGAGACTATACCTTGGTTCAAGGAATTGTAATTTTTACCTCTATGCTCATAGTTTCTCTAAATCTCTTCGTGGATATTTTAATCGCATATTTAGATCCACGAATAGAATACTAATTTTCGGAAATTTCTTTTATTGTTTCAAGATCTAAAAGATGGAAATCAAGTCCTAAATCTCTTTGATTTCTAATTACTGTAGGAATCTTTTGGTCTTTAATATTTTTTAAAAATTCAACTATAAATTTTGTAGATAAATCTTGTACTAATACTGGCTCTGAACCAATAAAAGTTTCACTTATTTTGAAGACGTCATTATTTTCTTCATAGCTTTTATTAATTCTTATTGGAGAGAAATGACTTGCCCCTTCAATAATTAGAAATCTATTTGATGGATTATTTAAAGCAGAAAAAACTCTAAATTGTTCATTCACCAATGGTGTAATAAGGTCATACGTTCCACCTATTAGAAGAGTTGGCGTTTTAATGCCTGTACTATTTTCTTTTGGCCATAGTAAACTGCCAAATGTATTAAAACCTATAATCGCACTGGCCTTATTAGAGTTATTTTTCTTAGGGAATGCTATTTCTCTCAACTGACATTGAAGTAATTTAGATAAATTTGTTACCGCAAAGTCTTTTAACGCCGAATCACATTTGCTCTCTAGTAGATCAGTAGGTTTATTGCCTTCATATAAAAGTGCTATTAAAGCACCAAGTGAATGCCCCATTAAGATATAAGAATCATTAGGTAAACCAAATTCTCCATTTTTATGAGCTTTTAATACAGCATCTAAATCTTTAATTCTATATAAGAAAAATTCTACACTCCCTGGTATTGTTTCCTTACCTTCAAGTACTTCTATAAATGACTCCAAATTAGTTCCTCTATGATCTATGAATAATATTGGCCAACCTCTTTTAGCCAATTCGTTGCCTATCCATTTGAAATTATTTATTTCGCCTCCAAGTCCTGGCATAAAAATTATCAGTTCTTTATCTTCATTTGTTTTATTTTTTTTCCATATTTCAATTTCAAAAGGTTTCACCCGGTGAGGAGCATAAATTTTTTTATCAATTTTTATAAGATCTTGAGTTGATTTTTTTTCAGTATTTTTGAAGGCATTTTGGTTCGTTCTTTCAAGTTTATTTAATTTGGACAACAGTTCTTGTTGCATTGATAATTCATTTTTCCAAGATGAAATTATTAAAATTAGATTATCAATATCTAGTGAAATTTCTTCTGATGGTAATGCCTTTATGATGTCTAAAGTTGAAACTTCTTTTTTTTGATCTAATAAATTTTCTATAGTGTTATATATTTCTGTTCCATTATTGTCATTTGGAACTTTTATGCTTTTGCTTAATTCTGTAAGAATATTACGCCCTATCCAACTTCTTAATATTTCTCTATTTAATCCCTCTTCTTTGAAAATTGGAAAATCTAAAAATTTTGATAATTCAAAAACTCTTATAAATCCATTTTTTTTTAACCAATCTATTAACTCTGTTGAATCATCTTTATATTTTTCTAATTTTGATAATTGTTCTATAGTAAGAGGGATTTCCATCTCTTCAAACTTAATATTTATCTTTTCAGCAGCCTTTAAACCATTATTAAAAAATAAACCATAAAAACTAAAAAAAATTATAAAAATGTATTTCACTAGTGATTAGTCCAAATAGTTTACAAATTAGCAAAAATTGGTGGATTCAATTTCCTTATCATTTGAGGTTAATAACCAAGATAAGATTTTTCGCTGCATTTGGAGCAGGAGGTGTTATTTATTTAACATCACTTATTTTTAATAATCTAGGATTATCGGCAACAGATATTGGCCTGGGATTTACCATTTCAGCAATAATTGGAACCGTAACAAGACTCTTTACAGGTAATTATCTTAATAAAACTGGAAAAATACAATTTCCGATAATTACTTCTTCAATACTAAGTATTGCCGCTAGCTTATGCCTCATTTTTTCAAGAGATACTTTTTTGTACATAATTGGTCAATCACTTGTTGGGGCTGCTGCAGGAATATATTGGCCTGCTGCGGAGTTTGGGGTGCCCTATTTTTGTGATTCTATCGAAACACGTAAAGCTTATTCCCTTGTTAGAAGTTCGGAAGCTTTAGGAATATTTCTAGGGGTATTCTTAGGGGGATATATGACTAATTATTTGTATTCTAAATCAATATTTATAAATGATATATTTTGCATGTTAGTTATCACGTATTTGATATCTAGAAATAGTTCTTCTATAAAAAGAAACTTAGAAAATTTTCAAAAAAAATTAGTAGATCCAATTAATCAGGGACAATTGAAATGGCATAAAAATTCAACAATAATAATTTTATCTATTTTTTTGATAACTACCTCTTTAGCCTTGATACAAGTAACTTTGCCTCTGGATCTTGTTAAAGGTGGAGTATATCGCAAAGCATTAAGCAAAGAATTTATTAGTCTTATAATTTCTATTCAGTTAATTTTATTGTTGTTTTTACAGTGGCCTGTCGGTTCTTGGATATCCAAAAAAGAAAGATTATTTGGCTTGAAATTTAGTTTAATAAATTTCTCTTTCGCTTCATTTTTATTATTTATTTCTAGTTATTTAAATATCCCAGCGTTTTATTTAATTTCTTTGGCATTGATTTTAGTAAGTTTAGGTACTGCTTCATTTCTTCCAACATCAACAGATGTCGTTTTCAGAATAGCTCCTTCAAATAAAAAAGGTTTTGCACTTGCTCTACTATCACAATGTTTCGCTATGGGTTATTTTTTTGGACCATTTATTTCAGGACGCATATTAGATCTATTTGGTTATGCTTCAATAATATGGCTTTCAATTTCTAGTTGTTGCTTTATTGCATTTACAATTCTATTTAAGAGATTATTTTAATTAATCTTTTCTAATTCAATAATTCTTCTCTCTCTTAGAAATAAGAAAAAAGGTGCAGAGAATGCGAAGGCTATAAGAAAAGTTCCAATGTATACAACCCACATATTCTTGATGTTTAGTTTTTTTGATTCATTTACTATCCATATAAAAATAGCGCTTGCACCTACTAATAAGTCTCTAGAAATTGACTTGGCTGCAGGGTTTACATTCGCTAAAGAAATGAAGTTATTTATATCAAAGCTGTTTCCATATTCCCTAGCAAATTCGAAATTTGCCAACATTGGCAGAACAGCCCCTAAAATTGATAGAAAAAGGTAAAGAAAAGATAGTATCTGTTTATTATCTTTTAAAATGTTAAATGAATTCACTTGTCAAAAAATATTTCTTTTAATAATAGTATTTATAAGCTTATGGTTGTTGAAAAGAATAATAAAGTTGAAGACTATAAATTTAAAAAAGGAAATTTAAATTTTGCCGTTGTTGGTCATGTTGAGTGGATAAATTTTTTAAAGGTTGATCAATTACCAAAACCCGGAGTCATTTCTCATTCTGAAAAGTCCCTTGATTATCCAGCTGGTGGTGGATCTATTATTGCGAAAATACTTTCTGAGTTAACTTTAAACCAAATTCATTTTTTTACGTCATTAGGTAATGATGATTATGGAGATAAGTGTTTCAAGATTCTCTCAAATATGGGAATTAAGTTACATGTTGCTTGGCGTGACAAACCAACTAGAAGAGGATTTAGTTTGATTGACTCTCAAGGTGAAAGAGCAATAACAGTTATTGGAGAAAGGTTAGCTCCAACTCATAAAGACAATTTAGAATGGAACATTTTAAAAAAAATGGACGGAATTTTTATTACTGCATCTGATTCAGAGATTTTTAAAATGGCTAGATCGGCTTCAATACTTTGTACAACACCAAGGGTAGGATTAAATACGATAAATAACTCAAATGTTCTTTTAGATGGATTAATAGGCAGTAATCTTGATCCCGGAGAAGTTTTTTCTTTTTCTGAATTATCGTTAAAACCCAAATATACTATTAAAACCGAGGGAGAGAAGGGAGGTATTATATTCCCAGGAGGAAGATATAAGGCTCTTAAAAACAAAAAACTAAAAGTTGATTCTTATGGATGTGGTGATTCTTTTGCTGCGGGTATTCTTTATGGAATGGCATCTAAATGGGATATAGATAAAAGTTTAAATCTTGCTAAAGTAATGGGAAGAGACGCTAGTGAATTTTTCGGACCATATGCAAATAATGATGAAAAATAATTGAATTAATACTTACATGAGCAATCTAGATAAAAAAAATAAAAATATTCTTGTAGAAAATATTATTGTTTTCTTTTTATTTACTGTTTTTTTGGTTTTTAAATCTTTGAAAACTTTATCTAGAATTTTTACTTATGGAATCTTAAGAAAAGAAATATTAACTACTAAAAGTAACTTAGGCGTAGATATTAAAATAAAAATTAGATAGTTAATGGAAATATTTTTATTTTTTCTAATTTTAGGAGTTATTTTTTTGGTCTACAAAAAAATTAAATCTAAAAAACCAAGGAACTTAAAATTAAACAAATTTAAAAATAAACTTCAAAGCACGCAAACAAATATTGAAAGAATTTTTTTAAGAGAGGAAGAAAAAACCTTTTCAAACCCTAATATAGATATCTATATTGGGAGTTATGATAACGAAGAAAATATTAATAAGAAATCTAATATTCACAGAGCAAGGCTTTCAAAATTTAAGAAATCCAAATTGAATGGTGAAATGATATTTCAAGATGATGAACAAAGAATTTATAAATTTAATAATGGAAAAAAAGTTTACTTATAATTCTATTTCTAACTACACTCAAGACTTTCTCTTGTTGAAACGCCTGTTGTTGGATTGATCCCATCAGCAATTTCACAAAGATTTCTTTGGTCTTCGCTGTCAAGAATAGCGTAAGAAAAATCTGCTCCTTCTATTTGAGCGCCCGCAAAACTGCTACCTGAGGCGATCATATTTACTAAAACAGCATTTCTAAGATCTGTTTTTTGGAAATTAACTCGATCAGAAAGAGTATCGGTCAGATCGATTCCATTTAAATTAGAACCTTTTAAATCAGATAGGGTTAAGGTTGTCCCATGTAAATCAACATCACTAAAATCTGCGTCTCTTGCCACTGCTCCAGCTATAGAAGACAAATGAAGATCCTCTCCATGGAAATTATATCCTGTAATATTAGATCTTACATAACTTGGTACTTCATCTCCTTCTCCTTTAACAGCAACATTCGCCCCAGCAAAAACTGGAGAGGATAACACTAAGAAAGAAAAAGTTATGCATAAAAAATATTTTAAAAACCTAAAAAATTTCATATTAAAAAATTTGAATAAAACTATTTTATAACAATTGGATAATTTTTTAAATTGATGTATAAATATGGAACTCGTTTTTAAGATTATTTAACACTATAAATTTTAAATCTAGGCTCTAAATTAGTTATACAATCTAGAAGTTTTTTGTTATCTTTACTATTGGTAACTTTGAATTCAGATTCAACTGTACCGCCTTCATCTCTAATGGCTTGATTTAAAACGATGGAACCGTTTTCGTCAGATACTGATCTATGAAAAGTTCCTCTAGGTATTCTTAGAATATATCCACAAGATTCTAATCTAACTTTATAAAAAGGATAATCCCAGCCAAAATTGACAAGAAAAAATGTTCTTCCCCCAGAGATAGCCAGTAGATTATCTTCCTGATTGTGATGTATGTAAAATTGCCAATTATTAAATTCTTCATCATTTGGCGGACTAACTGCAGGACCACTGTGAATAACTAGATCTCTATAGTTTGATTCATTAACACTAATATCAAAAAATCTTACATCTTTTGTATCACGAAATTTTTCATAACTTATCAATTCAAACATTTTCGATTTGTTTGATTTGATAACTGGGATTTCTAAACTTGAGTTCAATTTTCTTTAAAGATTACACAAATGAAAACAGATATATATATCCAAGAACGTATCAATTAACACTAAAAAAGAAACATATTATTATTTATGTTTATTTGTTATTTAAAAGATTAAAAATTTAGTGTTTATTTAATTTCAAGAGGTTTGATTTCCCAGGATAAAGTATTTTCTAAATTATTTTTTCCTATAAAGTTTCCCGTAATTACAGAAGTTAGATTAGATTTTGAAGAAGATACCAATGTTAAATATCTATCATCTATTAATCCTTTTCCGCTTGGATCAAAACCTCTCCAACCAGCACCTGGAATATATAATTCAGCCCAAGCGTGTAAATCCAACTCAGAGGGTAATGGATCTTCAAAATGATAACCACTTACAAACCTACTTGGGATACCTATAGACCTGCAAGCTTCAACCATTAGCATTGCTAAATCTCTGCAAGAACCTATACGTTCTCTAAGCGTTCTGCTAGCCGGCCATGCTGGACCAGTATGTCTTTTGGTATATTTTACCCGATCTTGAATAATTTCTATTAGTTGGTATGTAAATGATAATGCGTTATTAATGCTTCCTGCTAAGGCTTCTTGGGCAAGTTCTACTGCAGACGGATCGTGTTGTCCATTTGGCATCCATCCCTCTAATGCTCCCTGTAAATCTCTGTTAATAATGCTTCTACAAAAAGGTAATGTTAAATCTCTATTTTTAACTCCATCAATAATGTTTGGATGTTTAATAGTTTCAACTTCGCTGGTTGATTCAATAGTTAAATTATCTGTTAATCCATTGAATCTGATTCTATTAATCTCTTCTCCGCTGGCAGCAAGTAATGGATAAATAATTTCTGGTTCTGGAGTTATTTTTAATTCAAAATTCTTTAGCTTTTGGAATCCATTTGACCTTGGCTTTATACATAATCTATGCTCGCCTAATTGAACAGGGTCTTCGTATTTATATTCAAGTTTGTGAATGTATTTAATTCTCATAAATAAACTTATTAATTAATAAAATATTTTTCTTGAATGAGATCATTTAATTTATTTAAATCCATTTGCAATGAATCGATTGCCTCATGTAAACCATCATTGATTATATCTTCAATTCTGATATAACTCCACTTTGCTTTAAGTAAGCCTCTCATGCATTCTAATTCTGAAGGATTTTCAGTAGATGGCGAGGTATCTATCGTTTTAAGTGTATTGCTTATCCCATCAAGACAGTATCTTACTGATCTAGGGAAAATTGGATCAAGTAAAAGAAATCTCGCAACTGAATTAGGCTTTATAGAATTTTGCACTGCTTTCCTAAACATTTGATAAGCTCCAGCTGAACGTAAAAGTGCTATCCATTGCAGCTCATCAAGAACTCCTCCAAGTTCATCTAAGCTGGGTAGGAGTAAATAATATTTAACATCTAAAATTCTTGATGTTTTGTCAGCTCTTTCGATTAATCTCCCAAGAATGCTAAATCTCCAGGCAAGATCTTTGCTTAGAGTCGCATCTGTAATTCCATAAAAAAGCTGACATTCCCTCCTTATTTCACTTAATTGTTCTTGTCTTGGTTTATTCCATATTGCCTCTCCTTCTTGCATATTCCAATATAAAATATTAATCTGTTCCCACATTTCTGTGGTCATGACATCTCTGATTTGTCTTGCATTTTCTCTCGCCATTTGAATGCAAGAAATTATACTGTTTGGGTTTAAACGATCTCTTATTAAAAAATTAATAACGTCATCTGGTTTTTTCTCTGGGAATCTCTTATCAAAGGATTCTCTGTCACTCGAAGCATCAATTAAAGGGAGCCAAGGTTCTGCACTTCCTGGTGGACAATCTAATGACATAGCTTCGCTTACTTCCACGAAACGAGATATGTTTTCCGCACGTTCTAAATAACGATTGATCCAATAAAGAGATTCTGCTACACGACTCAAAAGCATATTATTTACCTACAACCCATGTATCTTTGCATCCTCCACCTTGAGAAGAATTAACGACTAATGATCCTTTTTTTAATGCTACCCTCGTAAGCCCGCCTGGGCTAACCCATGAATCTTTTCCTCTTAAGATATATGGTCTTAAATCAACATGACATGGATATAGTTCTCCATCACATAACGATGGCACAGTAGATAATTCTAATGTTGGTTGTGCTATGAAATTTCTAGGATTATTTTTAATTTTAATAGCGAATTCTTCTATCTCACTCGTTGTTGAGTGAGGGCCAATTAACATTCCATAACCACCAGCTTCAGCGACAGACTTAACAACAAGTTTTGATAAATTTTCTAGAACATATTCTCGATCCTTTTGATAATGACAAATATAAGTTTCTACATTTTTAATAATAATTTCTTCATCAAGATAATATTTAATCATTTTTGGAACAAAAGAATAAATCATTTTGTCATCTGCTATTCCAGTCCCAGGTGCATTTGCTAAAGCAACATGACCTGCCTTAAAAACATCAAGTAATCCGCTAACACCAAGGCAGGAATCTTTTCTGAAATTAAGTGGATCTAAGAAATCATCATCAATTCGTCTGTAAATGACATCTACTCTCTTTAATCCAGAGGTAGTTTTTAAATATACATAATCATCATTACAAACTAAGTCATGACCCTGTACTAGTTGTATGCCCATTTCTTGAGCTAAATAACTATGTTCAAAATAAGCACTATTAAAAATTCCTGGAGTTAGTAGAACTATCTTAGGAGTGTCAGTCCAAACAGCTAGTTCTTGAAGAGTTTTTAAAAGATATGATGGATATTCATCAATTGGTTTAACTATTCTTCCTGAGAAAAGATTAGGGAAAATATTCTTCATGACTAATCTATTTTCTAAAAAATAAGCAACACCAGAAGGGCACCTTAAATTATCTTCTAAAACATGCCAATCACCTTTTCTATCTCTTATTAAATCAAGTCCTGAAATTTGACACCATTTATTTAGTGGAGGTTTGAAACCTATCATCTGAGGTCTCCAACCTTCTGAACTCTCTATTAATTCTCTTGGAATTATTCCATCATTAATTATTTTTTGAGAATTATAAATATCATCTAGGAATAAATCAATTGCCTCAAGCCTTTGTTTTAGTCCTTTTTCTAAAGTTACCCAATCATCTTTACTAATTATTCTAGGAAGTGGATCAAAAGGTAATATTCTCTCAGTACCTTTTAAACCAGTATCATTTAATCTAAAAGTTGCACCATGTCTTAGTAATAATTTTTTTGCGGCAGAATGATTCCTGTTTAATTCCTCAAGTCCCATATTATCTAAGGATGAAAGAAGTGGAATCAATATTTCTCTAGCAGAGTTAACATTATCCTTAAAGTATTCATCAAAACTATTTTTAGGCTGATAACTTGAAAACATATATTTCATCGTTTAGTAACTTTTACTTTAGCTTTATATCTTTATTCGTATTTATGGCTACCAAAAATAATATCTATTGACTCGATCTATATCATTATTTTGATCATTGAAGTATATTTTTTAAAAATCTAAAGAGCATGAATTCTAGTAATTGGCAATTTGTTTTTTTTAGATATTTTGCAAGCTTTCTTTTTATCCTCTCTCACAGTTTGCTGGTTCTTGATCATCTACCAGTAGGTGCAGCACTTCATGGACTTGGAGAAGTTTTTATTGCGCCTTGGGCTTTTAGGGAAAGAGCATGGGATCTTGTTGTAATTGCAGTTTTATTTTTCTTCTTCGATATCTGGGGACTGATAAACACACCTTGGAATTAACTGATATTATTTATTTAATAATTTTGGGAAAATCATATTAAAAATGAAGTCTTATTTTTATCAAATTTATAAAATAGTTTTTCTTTTATTACTTTCGAGTATTTCAAATTTATATGCACATAACTTATTTAATGGTGGTTGCAAAGAACATTGCGGCCAAAAAGTTAAAGTAACAAGTAATAAAAACAAATTAAAAAAAATTGATGATCAAATAAATATTGAGAGCAAAAATTCATGTTTAAATAAATCACTATGTAGAGGTTGACCTCTCGAGATTTTTTAAATTGTTTTATGAAAGTGTTTCTTTGGTAATTATCATTAAAGTACTATTTGCTTGATAATTTTTATTAGGAGGATTTATTTGATTTTTAATTAAAAAAATAAAAGTATATATTAACGGTAGAAGTAATGATGACGCTGCAACTAAAGCAATTATCTGGTTCAACCTAATAAATGGTTTTTTTATAAGTTCCTCTCCGCACAAGCCACAAATCAAAGTACCTTTTGAGGATTGTTTTTGAAATTGATATTTAGGATTGCAATATGGGCAATAATATCGAACCATTTTAAAATTTTATTGTTTTAATCATTATCTATAAAACTGGAAGAAAGTCATCTTAATAAAAAAAGAGGGCTCATTTAAGCCCTCTTTTATCTCTTACTTATAATTTTTACTGAAGTTAATAACGCACCTAAATCATGGATCCTTGTTGCTAACTTCTATTAAGCTAATGCTCACCAAAATTAACTAATTGTCTTTAACTGGGGCAAAAACTCTAGAATTAAGCTTGTTTCTTAAAGGGCACCTGAACGATGCAGAAGAAGGAAGCTTAGACATTAATAAAAAATAATTGGAGCAGTTAATTAAATTAGTTCGGTTTATTCCGAAATTTCAGGCAGGCTATCGATCATTATGAAAGACCTCCTAGAACTCAACAATATAAAATTAGGAAAATATTTCTCTAAAGACAATCCGTTTTTATACGCATTGCTTTTTAATTAAAAATGTCCGAGAGTAGTAATCAATCGCGCAAATTTTTTTGAGATATTTTTAGTAAGTTTTGCTTATTTATTTTGATATTTAATTCGACTATCTTAATTTTAAGTAATTGAGGAACTCTTTTATGAAGCAGTCGAAAGAAGTTAGTAAAACTGATAAATCTAATCCCATAGACGAATATTTTCAATGTCTCTCATATTGCGATATTCACCCAAAAGGAATAGATAATGACTGTGAGGTCATTTGTATGGAGAGACATTTAAAAGCTAACTATTGGTAATTATAAATTTCTACTTTTTACTTAAATCCCTTTGTAAAAAGGTTAGTACGAACTTTAAATTTCCATACATTTACAACACCTTTTGCATTAACTGCTGCAAGTGCACAATCATCAGGCCTCCAGGATATTGCCCCTACTAAATCTCCAGCGAATGCAGCCCCAACTGGATCTCCATTGCCATCATTCTTTAGGAAACTCGCGACAACAGAACCATCCCTAGATCCTGAGGCTACGAGCATACCTTTATTTGAAAAGGCTAGGCTTGAAATTGGTTCTGTATGGTGACATAGCTCTCCTGGCATAGTCCCTTCTGGACCATTTCCTATAAAGCTCCAAACTGTAATTCTTTCACTGCCACTAGTTGCTAATAGTTTTCCGCTGTCATCAAAAGAAAGATGACTTGGTTTACCAGGGTATCCTGTCATTTCAGCATCCATTCCGGTTGATCTTCTCCAAAAATGAACTGAATTGTCTTGACTCCCACAGGCAACTATATCTCCATCAGGACTTAATTCCATTGATACCAATGATCCTTGCCACTCGAGTTTTTGATTCGTTTTATTATTAACTATGTCAAAGAATGTCACTCTTCCGTAGCAAGCAGTAGCTAGTTCATTTTTATTAGACCATGTTATTGCACTCACAGTGCTTGGGTGGTCTTCTGAGATCCATTTCTCTTTACCAACTTCATTAAAAACATATACCTTTTTTGATGAAGCTATGGCTAGAAATAAACCGTCATTAGACCACTTGAGGTGTTCTACCCAACCCTTACCAATATCAAGAGTTTTAATTACTTTACCTTCGTGACAACTACAAATTTGAACATTTCCATCCTGACCTGATGTTGCAAAAATTTCACCCTCTGGATGAATTGCCATTGCTAGTAGACCACCAGAGTGAGTATTTTCTTTTTTCCAAATAATTTTTCCAGTATCTCCTTCGAACGAAAAAAGACCTCCTGCAACGTCGCCAACAATAAATTGTTTTCCTTTAAGAGCCCAGCCACATGCTATGGCGTAATCGTTAACTTCAGCAGTCCAACCCTCATGGAACATGCCTCTTGGGCTAAATGGTTCTATATCAGGCATTTATCAAAGCCTTCTTGCATCTCTTTCTCATTTAAATTTCTACCGATAAAAACAAGTTGATTTCTACGAGGTTCGTTACCCCATTCTTTATCAGGTTGTGCAGTAAATAACATGTGAACTCCCTGGAAAACTATTCTCCTTGGGTTACCTGAGTAACTTATGAAACCTTTAGTTCTGAATATATCCACTCCTTTTTCTGATAGAAGTCTTCCCATCCAAGTATTTAGTTTTTCTGGGTCAACATCTCCAAAACGCTCTATAGCAATTGAGCCTACTTCATCATCATGTTCGTGCTCTGCTTGCCAGAATCTTTCAATATTAAATGGAATCTCTTTATTTTCGTCACTTTTAATGACTTTCATATTGAATTCTTCAGCAGTGTGCTGTGTAAACAAACCTATTTTTGTTGGTTTTTCTATGTTCAGGATGAAGGATTTATTTCCTTTATCCTCCAATTTGAGATTTATATGTTCTCCATATGGGATGGTATTTCCAGGATCTAAACTATTAGCTTTTTCTGCATAAAGTCTCACGGAGGATTCAGCACCATCCTTAAGTTCCTCTTCACTCTCTCCTTGGTTAGCAAGGGCTACTAAGGACATTTCTGGATCGGGTCCTTCTTCTAGCATTAATTCATATTTACCTGCATCAAGATCGTAAACACCTGTCCATTCAAAAGGATATTCTGGTTCAAGGAATGTTGGCCTGCGTTTAAGGATCTGATCAAGATCAAATGCACTTAGATTTAAGACTGTTTCAATTGGTACTTTGGCATTCTCGGCTCTAATAATTCGGGTCATTCGGTTCATATCTCTCAATCTCGATTCAAGAGTATTTAGTGCATCATCTGAGACTAAATCAGTTTTATTAAGGACAAGAACATCTGCAAATGCCACTTGTTCTGAACTTTCATCACTCCTGCCTAACTGTTGATCAATGTGGGCAGCATCAACTAAGGTCACAATTCCATCAAGAGTGAATTCAGAACTAATCTCTTCATCCATAAAAAATGTCTGAGCAACTGGGCCTGGATCTGCTAATCCTGTAGTTTCTACTAAAACATAGTCAAACTTATCTCTTCTTTTCATAAGGTTGCCTAGGACTCTTATTAAATCACCACGAACAGTACAACAAATGCACCCGTTTGACATCTCAAACACTTCTTCATCGGCATTAATTACGAGACCTTGATCTATACCTACTTCACCGTATTCATTCTCTATTACGGCTATTCTTTTCCCGTGCTCTTCACTTAAAATTCTATTAAGCAAAGTAGTCTTCCCTGAACCTAAGAATCCAGTGAGGATGGTGACGGGAACTTTATCTTTGATGCTCATTTACTGATTTTTACTATATAAACAATAGTTTAATAATAGTAATAATAAAAAATGAAAACCGTTTTTATTAGAAAAATTTAATCTGAAAGTTTGTACCATTCAGACTCAAGATTGGAGCCAGATTCTTTATCACAACTTCCACCTAATGAATCAACAATTGTACAAGTATTGTGAACAGCTACTGAAACAGTATTACCATCCATCATCAATCCATCAACAAATATTTGATCAGGAGAAATAGGAATAGAACTTTGTCTGCTTAGATTTCTTAACAGTTTGGAAGCAGGTTTTTGCTCTGGGAAAAGAGCCAAAACATTATCTTCTTTAAGTTCTTTAAGTACAGACTTTATATTTTCCGGTCTTAAGCTTGAGGAGTCTCCAAGAAAGTCAAGTAAACTAATGGTTTCAAAACCAAAAGCATCACCGTAGTATTCCATCGCCTTGTGTTTAGACACAATTACTCTGTTCTCCTCAGGAATGGAGCCTACTTGTTCGACGATCCAACTATCCAAGTCTTCCAAGATAGAATCAGCCTTTTCAAATCTTTCATTAATTTGCTTTCTTATGCTTCTCTTAGAAGCATCCTTCTTTAAACTTTCGTTTATAACATTTCCCATTTTTATAATGTTATGAGGATCATGCCAGACATGAGGATCTAGTCCTCCATGATCATGATGATGATGCCCCTCTCCTTCATCTGGTACTTGTGCTATCGGCTCTACATCACTATTCAATGCGTCTTTAAAAAAGTGCTCATTTGCCTCAAACTCAAAAGGCATGTGTTCAGTAAAGAATGTATATTGACCATCTTCTTTAATTTCCACGTTGAAAACTGTGCTTTCTTTTCGTTGATCAAAGTTAAGCACAAAAGCTTTATTACTTACTGTAAGAGTCCCATTATTATTTCTCTTTGTTGAGAATCTAGATCCTAATAGTTCTTTAGCTAAATCTTCCGATCCCTCTATGTCATTAGATTTTAGAATTACCATTTTCATTGCAGGATCTGCATATTCGCCATCAACTTTTGCGAATGACCATTTGTAGGATCCTTTAGATAACTGGAATTTACCTGCCCATTCAAAAGCTCCTTCAGCGTGGTCATCATGTCCACCATGATCTGAGTGATCGTCATGACCTCCATGATCAGAGTGGTTATCTACCTTAGCTGAATGTTCAGCGTGATCATCATGTCCCGCATGATCAGAGTGGTCATCTACTTCTATTGCGCTAACACCTATAACAACTGTTTGCTTTTTGCTTTCCCAATTTCTCATACTTGGAGTCATTTCTTTACCAAGAGTGAATACTTTATCGGCGTTATTAAGTAATTGAGCTTGTCTTGGATTGATCTTAAAGTCATGAACATCCTGCTTTCTATCTACTAAGCATGTAACCTCGTCTGAAGGTAATGCAATTGATTTAACTAAATCACAAACTAGTGGTTCTACTGCTACGTAAGACTTTTCCTTAGCCAAAACATCCTGCCCAAAACCAGAAAATATTATTGTTCCTGCTATCACAGAATTTTTGATTATTGAATTACTTGAATTTTTTTTATTTGTTAAAAGTCTTTTCAAAATTGACATAAAAAATTAGTAAATACTTAAAAATGATAATCATTTTCATTATACATAGCAAGTAAAAGTATCAAATGTTATGAAAATAATACGCAACTTGTATTATTGGTAAGCTTGTAAAGTGACTTTTTTAAAAGATTAATTAATGGCTACTTTAGTCGCTGAAAATTTAACCTTTGCATACGCAAAAAAAAGTAAGCCAGTTTTGAATAAGGTATCTGTTGAGATTAAACCTGGAACTCTAACAGCGTTAGTTGGCCCAAATGGCGCAGGTAAATCAACTCTTTTGAGAATTTTGCAAGGACAAAATACTCCAGATAAAGGCGAAATAAAAATTGATGGTGAAAATTTATATAGATCTAGAGCTCTTGTGGCACTTATGCCTCAAAGAAGTTCTATGAATTGGAAGTTCCCCATCACAGTTGAAAAATTGGTATCTCTTGGTCAAATAAAGTATTCAAAATCAAGAAGTAATAACCCATTTCAAATTAAGACTCTTCTAGCATATCCTAATTCTTGGATTAATAAATGTTGTGAATTAGAGGCGACAATGCAGAGAGTAGGCATTGCAAGTTTGGCGAATAGAAGACTCGATTCTCTTTCAGGAGGACAGCAGCAAAGAGCTCTATTAGCAAAAACTCTTATGTCCCCGGCAAAAATATTTCTTTTAGATGAACCTTGTGCAGCTTTGGACCCACCTGCGAAGGAGGATTTTCTTAAAATTGTTCGTCAACTTGCCGATGCCGGACTTTCTTTGCTCGTAAGTAGCCATGATTGGGGCGATTCTTTAAATAACTATGATCAAGTAATCGTTCTTGATAAAAGTGTTTTGGCAGTTGGTAGTCCTGACCAAATACAAGATAAATTAGAAGCAATAAACATTAGCTCTATAAACGAAAATAATTTCTGTGATTAGAGAATGTTACTTTTTAATTCTGAGCTTGATAACAGTTTTGGCAAAGCCCGAAATACTCCAGGGTATGAAACAACAATTGGAATTTCTTTGGATTTGTTTTGGGTGTATGAATATCTTTTACCGGGCATCCTTCCATTTTTGATGTCTCACCACATTGAACACATGTCAAATGATGAATATCTCTATCTACGGGAGTGTACAGAACCTCTCCAGTTGGGAGATGTCTAGAACGTATTAAGCCATGCTTTATCAGAACTTGAAGATTCCTGTAAACAGTCGTCAGTCCCATAGCCTTTCCGCTTTCTATCAATTGTCTATGCAACTCTTGACCAGTCAATTCATCCTCGCATTTATTAAGTTCTTCAAGAAGTTGTTCTTGTCTTTTGGTAATGTCAGACTTAGTTACCATTGTTTCCGAAATCTTTTTTTGTCCCGTATTTTTGATCATACCGAATCATTCGAATAATGTCTTTTATTAATAACAACTGGTGGCTGGTTCCATTAATAATAACTATATTCTCCGGGATTTTATGCCCAGCTATGGGAACTGTATTAATCACTCATAAGAGATTATTACAAGTTAATTTAATCTCTCATTGTGTATTGCCTGGACTTGCTCTTGCATTAGCGCTTGGAATTCACCCCTCAATTGGTGGTGTTATAAGTGGTCTTCTGGGCTCAGTAATTGCGGAAAGTTTAACTAATAGAAAAAGTGAAAATTATGAAGCAGTTATGAATACTATTCTCGCTGGAATGCTTGGATTTGGGGTCCTTATAATCCCTTTACTCGGAATAAGGATTGATTTGGAGGCAGTATTATTTGGCGATTTATTGACAGCAAATTTTGGAGATTTACTTAGAACGATAATTGCTTTTTTAGTATTTATACTTTTAATGACTTTTGGATATGAAAAGGTTGTTTATGTGGGATTGGATCCAGAAGGTGCATCCGCGAGCGGTATAAACGTTTCTTTATTAAATCTTGCTTTGAGTTTTACAACGGCATTAGTAATTGTTAGTTCAATGTCAGCAGTGGGAGTAATTCTTGTTATTGCTCTTCTTTCTACGCCAACTTTGTTAGGGCTAAATAAGGCTCATAGTTTAAGAATTGCAATGATGAGGTCTTCATTTTTTGGATTATGTATCTCACTTCTTGGATTTATTCTCTCTATAGTCTTTAATCTTTCGCCTGGACCTGCAATTAGCGTTATTTGTGTTGCGTCCCTTTTAATTCCTAAGCTTCGTAAATAATTAAATCTTAAATGTCCAATCAGAGTTTAATGCTTGAGCTTCTGGATTGTTTTTTAGAGCTACTTCCATAGCCTCTTTTTTATTATTAGCTATAACAACTTCATCAAATTCCTTTCCATTTTTTTTGAGACTTACTTTGAAACGCATAAAAATTTTTTAATTAATCAAAAGTTAACCACTAAGCAACTAGATTTAAATACTTTTAAAAGTTAATTGATGAAATAGAAACTTTAGTTATTTTGAAGTTTTTCTACTACAGATTCTTTCTCAATTTTAGCTACATCCTGTAATCCATTAGCATCAAACCAAGGAGCGTTCTCCCAATTAAATCCTTCCCCAAAAGTATTATCGGGAGCAGCTACGTACCAATGACATGATGAATCGGGAACATCTACAGCACATTTTGACCAGTCAGCTTCCCACTGAGGAACTTGTACCCACATCACAGATGCTAATAAAAAAGAAAAAATAAAATTCATAATTATCGGTTAGCAAAATTTTGAAAGATTTTTTTCACATTCTTTCTTTCTTTTCTTCCAGTAATTCTCGAGTATTTGATAATTATGCTTATTTTTGAATTGACTTAAATGAATATTATTCTGATTAAGAACTGAAGTATTTTTGATTTTCATGACTCAAGCTGTCTATGTAGAACATATTTAAGACACTTTATAGATTTTTTGAAGTGAATTTATACTTAATTTTTGTCTAACTTTTGTGTAGGTAAGTATTTTTCGGGATTATTTTCAATATAAGTGAGCGAATATTTGACAATACCAACTATTACTGAAAAAAGAGCAATTGCCGAAATAAGAAAAATGATTTTTTTGTAAATGCTTTTCATGAATTTTTTATGTTTTTGATTATTTTTTTCATCAACGCCCAATTTTTCTGAAAAATTTAAATAATTAGTAATTTATACTGTAGCCTTTTAAATTACCTACGGAGTAAATTAAATACATCAGAAACTCCTCACACACTTTTTTCTGATAATTTTAAAAGTACTCGACCGCAATGTTTGAGTACTTTTTGTATTTTTTGCGATGTGACAGTTAAGATAGAGGTCTATTAAGCATTACATATTTTGAAATTAAGTGTGATATTAAGTTTGTGTGTAGGAGGAATTGATTTATTTCAGTGGAAACAAGGAAACACTTGATATAAATCAATTTTTAAAGGTCCCTCTTTGAGGGGTCTTTTTTTTTGTTTTATTAGAAATAAATAATAAATTCTGAATATAAAAACATATATGCTTTCTTCCAAAAAATCACCGTCGTCATTACAAATTAGTAATTTTATTAGTTAGATTATGAATTGTTAAATTCTTCTGCTAATGCAAATACTTTTTTTAGCAATTTTAATTTGTTCAAGCTTTTTATTTCCCAATTCATCATTTGCCTCACATATAGAACTAAAACCTTGTGTAGAGATTGCTCATTGTGTACGAGAAGAATGGGAGGTAAACAATATTGAGAAACCTTTTGAAGAGATTAAAACATTTATCGAAAATACTCCAAGAACTGAGATTGTAGAAATTGATGGCGATTATCTTCATGCTGAGGCTACCAGTAAATGGATGAAGTATGTAGACGACTTAGAAGTATCCTTTCTACCTGAATCAAACATCTTATTAATAAGATCAGAATCAAGAGTTGGAGAAAGTGATTTAGGAGTGAATCAAAAAAGAGTTGATTTACTAAAATCGAAAATGTTTTAAGAAAAAAAGTAAAAAAATTAACTTATTTTATTGTTTTTTGTATAACTTTTATGTTTTTAAAAAAAATTAGCAGATAAAAAAGTGATAATTGTCATCATGCCTTA
>CACNMX010000021.1 GCA_902621675.1 uncultured Prochlorococcus sp.
TTCATCGCTAAGAACTTGCTGATAACTAAGAGAGGAATATTTTTTTGCATCTTTAAATTTATTAGGATCACAATTATATACTCCGTCAACTTTGGTCGCCTTCATAACAACTTCAGCATTTATCTCCGCTGCCCTTAGAGCCGCTGTAGTGTCAGTTGTGAAAAATGGATTTCCACATCCACCTCCGAAGACCACAACTCTCCCTTTTTCAAGGTGTCTCATAGCTCTTCTTCTGATATAAGGTTCGGCAATTTCCTGCATTTCTATTGCAGTTTGAACTCTGGTTGCAACTCCTACTCTTTCTAAACCATCTTGAAGTGAAATAGCATTCATTACTGTCGCGAGCATGCCAACATAATCAGCTGTAGCTCTATCCATGCCATCTGCAGACCCTTTAAGCCCCCTAAAAATATTCCCGCCCCCAACAACTATTGCAAGTTGCACATTATTTTCGACTACTTTTGAAACATCCTCTGCAATTGACTGGACTATAGCAGGGTCAATACCATAAGGTTTTTCACCCATTAGTGCTTCGCCACTAAGTTTTAAAAGAACTCTTTTGTAAGCCATTCAATAATTGTACTTTTAAGACCTTAGCAAGTAAATGCACCAAATTTATTTTTTGTTCAAATATTGCTTGCGTCTTTAAACATTTCTAAACTTGCCTAAAGAAAATTTCAAAAATAATTTAATTCAACTAAAATTCAACACACTTTTGTGCTTTTATTCCTTGTTCTTTAAATGGATGTCTTATTAGTTTCATCTCTGTAACTAGATCAGCGTAATTGATAATCGAATCAGATGCTCCCCTCCCAGTTAAAACAATATGATTTTTTCTATAATTTAAGCTTTTTAAAAAAGTGATTATTTCTTCGGGTGCAAGATAACCAAGTTTTGTCGCAATATTAATTTCATCAAGAATGATAAGTTTATAGGATTCGTTTTGGATGTATTTTTTGGCTAATTGCCACGCCTCCTGAACTAATTTTTCATCTCTTATTCTGTCTTGGGTTTCCCAAGTAAATCCCTCTCCTAATGAATGCCAAGATAGATTTGAAGAAAAGTTTTTTAGTGCTTTTTCTTCTCCAGTGGTCCAGCCTCCCTTGATAAATTGAATTATTGCTACTTTATAGCCATGCCCTATCGTCCTTAAAGCCATACCTAAAGATGCAGTTGTCTTGCCCTTGCCATTTCCTGTAAAAACAATCAATAATCCTTTTTTTGTTTTTCTAATTTGTAGTCTCTCGGTTTGAATATCTTTTCTTTGCTGCATTCTTTTTTTATATGAGCTCTCATCGATATCAGGTGATAATTTACCTCCCATTCCAAGTTTATTAGCTTGATTATCGAGGTTTACTATTTTCTCGGAAGATGAAGGTTTTTCTTGCATATGATCCTTATTTTTGTTTAATTATTATAAATCTTTAAATATTTTTAACTCTTTTAACTTTTAAAAGTGCATTATTTACTGCCTGTTGTTGATCTCTTTTAGTGATCCAGTGGTGATATGTTTGAGTGTGTAAACTAACCGAATGTCCCATCATTCTGGCAGCTACAGTATCAGGTAAATCATAAAAAATTGTTCTAACGGCCCAAGCATGCCTTAGATCATAAGGTTTAATTTGTAAAGAGTAACGCTTAAACTGATCTGTAATTTTTTTCCCAATATTTTGTAAGGTTGTAATTTTAAGGTCTCTATTAATATCTGGTAGAAGTTCTGGATTTTCACCAAGTTTTGTTAATTCGAACTTTTCCACCCATTCAGGATGAAATGGCCAAACTTGATGCTCCCCAGTTTTAGTCGTAGGTAAAACTCTAATAATTTTGTCCCCAAAATTAGTAAGAGAACTTAAATCACAAAAAAATACTTCATGATTCCTTAATCCATATGTAGCCATCAGACCAAAAACAAATTTCCAAGACTTGTTTGGTATCGTCTCCCACAGTTTTTCTATTAATTCGTCTTTAGGTAGATCCCTAAATCCTGCTTTGTTCAGACCATATCCTCTAGAATTTAATTTCCAATCTTCTGGTAGTTTAATACCTAAATACTTAGCCAAAACACTTAAAGAAGTAGCGCATTGTTTCCTACTTCTTGTACCTTCCTTGTAACTTTCAAGTGTTTTTTGAAATATTTTTTCTAAAGCTTCATTCTCGTAGTCATTGTAAATATTAAGGATTCTTTTCATATATGGTTTGTAAGAACTTCTCCAAGTAGTTTTTCTAGTGCTGGTTCGAAAATCACTTTTATGTTCTTTAAAAAAAAATTCCTCAAATTGATTTAATCTTTTTGGGAATTCAATCCCATCTTTTATTTCCTTTTTGTAAGGCTTTCCTATCCAGTTAATCCAATCAAATTGATTCAATTCCAATTGTAAATTGATTAATTGTAATTTTTTTTTGGCCTCTTCTAATCCGGAAATATCAGCCTTTAAACCAAGAGATATTCTTTGAATTTTAAAGTTGTTGTTATCTTCTTTGGAGGGTAGTGAACCACGAATATTTAATGTCTCTCCTCTTTTCTCAATTTTAAGCTTGCTGCCTTGAGTAGCAAATTTATCATTGACATAATTAATTTCCTGAATTACGTTCATTTACTTATATAATTGACCATATAATGACGTTTTTAATGTTGATTTTCAATCTTCATAAATTTTAAATGGATAAAATAGGCGTCTTATTGATGAATTTAGGAGGGCCTGAACGCATTACTGATGTGGGCCCATTTTTATATAATCTTTTTTCTGATCCAGAAATTATCAGGACTCCTTTCCCTATCTTTCAAAAGCCCCTAGCTTGGTTAATTAGCACCCTTAGGAGTACTACTTCACAACAGGCTTACCTTTCTATTGGTGGAGGATCACCTATCAGAAGGATAACTGAACAACAAGCAAGAGAATTACAATCTAAATTAAGGAACAAGGGATTTAATGCTACTACTTACATCGCTATGAGGTATTGGCATCCTTTTACCGAATCAGCTATTGCTGATATGAAAGCTGATGGCATAGATCAAGTTGTTGTAATACCCCTGTATCCACATTTTTCGATAAGTACTAGTGGCTCGAGCTTTAGGGAATTAAAAAAATTGCGAGATTCTGATGATGAATTTAAAAAGGTTCCAATGAGATGTGTAAGGAGTTGGTTCAGTCAATCAGGTTACTTAAAGTCTATGGTTGAATTAATTTCTGAACAAATTTCACTTTGTGAATCACCTTCAAAAGCCCATATATTTTTCACCGCTCATGGAGTTCCTAAGAGTTACGTAGAGGAAGCTGGAGACCCTTATAAACAACAAATTGAAGATTGTTCTTTATTGATAATAAATGAGCTGGAAAAATGTTTAGGGCATAGTAACTCTCATACACTTTCTTATCAAAGTAGAGTTGGCCCTGTTGAATGGTTGAAGCCGTATACAGAAGAAGTGTTAGCTGATCTTGGAAGGTCAAATGTTAATGATCTGATTGTGGTACCTATAAGTTTTGTTGGAGAGCATATCGAAACATTGCAAGAAATTGATATTGAATATAAAGAAATTGCTGAAAAGGCTGGTATTAAAAACTTTAGGAGAGTTAAGGCTTTGAATACTCATCCTACTTTTATTGAAGGACTTAGTGATCTAGTGATTTCCTGTTTGGAGGGACCTCTTGTTAATATAGAAGAGGCCTCACAGTTGCCTGAAAAAGTTAAACTTTATCCTCAAGAGAAGTGGCAATGGGGTTGGAATAATAGTTCAGAAGTGTGGAACGGAAGGGTTGCAATGATTATTTTTCTTGTGCTTTTTATTGAACTTATTTCAGGCTCTGGACCTCTACATAAATTAGGCATTTTATAAATAACAATTAAAATTTATTTGGTAGTTTTTAATTTATTTAAAGATTGTTTTGAATAAATTTCTGACATTACATTTCTAAATGAGGCAAAAGTATTTAATTAAGTTTAATATTTATAGTAAATATTGAATTTCTTTAGTGACTCTTACTTCGAGATCCTTTTCAAAGGGTAGTTCAAAACATGAAAATCCAGTTTGGATAACTGGTGCAGATGCACTAATGGATTCTTTAAAAATTCATGGAGTCAAAGTTATATTTGGATATCCTGGGGGAGCTATACTACCAATATATGACGCTGTTCATAAGGCAGAACAAGAAGGTTGGTTAAAGCATTATATGGTTAGGCATGAACAAGGAGGCTCTCATGCGGCTGATGGATATGCAAGATCTACTGGCGAAGTAGGAGTATGTTTTGGGACCTCAGGCCCAGGTGCAACAAACTTGGTAACTGGAATTGCCACTGCGCAAATGGATTCAGTCCCCCTAGTTGTAGTGACAGGTCAAGTCCCAAGACCTGCTATAGGTACAGACGCTTTTCAAGAAACTGATATTTTTGGTATAACTCTTCCAATAGTGAAACATTCATGGGTAATAAGAGATCCTTCAGATATCGCGAAAGTTGTTTCTGAAGCTTTTTTTATAGCCTCATCTGGAAGACCTGGTCCTGTTTTAATTGATATACCCAAAGATGTAGGTCAAGAGTTTTTTAATTACCAAAGAGTTTTGCCTGGTGAGATTATTCCTAAAGGATTTAAAAGGAATGGAGAAATTAATGATTCCGATATCAATAAAGCAATTAAATTAATAGAAGATTCTGAAAGACCTCTTCTATACGTAGGAGGTGGGGCAATATCTTCAGGAGCTCATGATGAAATAAAAACTTTGGCAAAGAATTATCAAATACCAGTTACCACAACCTTAATGGGGAAGGGCGCTTTTGATGAGAAAGACAATTTATCAGTAGGGATGTTAGGAATGCATGGAACTGCTTACGCAAATTTCGCTGTTACAGAATGCGATCTTTTAATTGCTATTGGAGCTAGATTCGATGATAGGGTGACAGGTAAATTAGATACTTTTGCACCAAATGCCAAGGTAATTCATATAGATATCGACCCAGCAGAAGTTAATAAAAATAGACGTGTAGATGTTGCAATTGTTGCTGATGTTTCAAAAGCTGTTCTTAAAATTAATGAACAATTTCTAAAAAATAAATTTACTTGTCAGACAAAAAACTGGTTAGAAAAAATTGATTTTTGGAAAAATAAACACCCTTTATATGACCCACCTAAAGAAGGAGAAATTTATCCCCAAGAGGTTCTTTTAAAAGTAAGAGAATTTTCACCAGAGGCTTATGTAACTACAGATGTAGGCCAACATCAAATGTGGGCTGCTCAATATCTTAGGAATTCTCCAAGAAAATGGATTAGTAGCGCAGGCTTAGGAACTATGGGTTTTGGATTGCCAGCGGCAATTGGAGTAAAAGCAGCCTTACCTAATTCAGATGTAATTTGTATTGCAGGAGATGCAAGTGTCTTAATGAATATTCAAGAATTAGGAACTTTATCTCAATATGGCCTAAAGGTTAAGTTGATTATCATCAATAATCGCTGGCAAGGGATGGTAAGACAATGGCAAGAAAGTTTTTACGATGAAAGATATTCCTCATCTGATATGAGTTGTGGTGAACCTGATTTTGTAAAACTTGCTGAGTCTTTTGGAGTTAAAGGATACTTAATTTCTGATAGAAAACAATTGCAGAATGAATTAAAAAATGCGCTTGATCATGACGGCCCTGCCTTGATTAATATCCTTGTCAGAAGAGGTGAAAATTGTTATCCAATGGTTCCTCCTGGTAAAAGTAATGCTCAAATGGTTGGATATGTTAATTGTGAAGACTAATTTTTTAAATTCGTAATTTTAAAAAATTAACTTTAAGATAATTTAAAAACTTAGATATTTCTGAATTGAAAAAATTATCAAAAATTTTAATTATAACCTGCTTGATTGTTCTTAATCCTGTAATAGTTAACTCGGCCGAAATTCTTCAAATTAAAAGTTCAAATACCATTTTAGTGGGGGATCAAAATAGGAACTTAACGATTGGACTATTTTGTGTAAATGTAAATGAAAATGATGAGCTTGAAGCGACTAATTTACTTAAGAGTGAATTCCCAAGGGGAAGCAAGGTGAAAATAAAACCTTTTGGTTTCAAAGAGAATGTTTTGTTAGCCAAAGTTTTTAATATTAAAGGTACTAAGGAGATGACCGAATTATTAGCCGCTAAAGACTTAACTAGTGAAATTTGTCCAAGTTAACTATCTCTATGAGCAAATAAAATTCCATTGTCTCGAGAATGTTTTGCTCTTTCTCCAAGAATTAAATTCATTTTTCAATTTGAATGTGCATAAATTTGAGATGTCTATATTTTTACTAGAAATGTTCTCACTTAAAAGTTGCTTATAGGCAGATCTTTTGAGATCAAGTTGATTTAAGTTTTGCTCTTTGAAGTGATTTAAATCACTAAAACAAAGATCTTTTTCAGCTTTAATTAAATTCACTGTTATTTCTTTGTTTTGGGCCTTTCTATAAAATTCCTTGAGTGTAAATTGATCAACTAGATAGTGTTCCTTAGAAATAGCTGGTCCTATGGCAACAAGTAAGTCATCTCTGGATGTCCCAAAATTATCGAAAATTTTAACTAGATTTTTTATTATTTTTTTTTCTAAACCTTTTCTTCCACAATGTAAGGCTGCTACATTTCTTGTCTTTTTATCTGCAAAAAATATTGGCATGCAATCAGCTGTATAAATCCATAAGTTTTGATTGCATTTATTGCCAACAAGACCATCTGCATCAGTCTTACTACCCTCTTGTGAAAGTGATCCAAGGACTATCACATTACTGTGAATTTGATTAGCAACACAATTTATGTAATTTTCATTAAAGTGATTTCCTAATAATTGAAGAAATTTCTCAGAGCTTGACTTCGTAAAATATGCATGTTTGAAATTATATTGACTAAGGATAGGTGATGAATAATACTCAAATTTTTTTTTCTGAATAAAAATTTCATCTTTTAAGAAATTTATTTCTTTATATTGAATAGTTCCCGCCCCTAAGCTGAATTTATGTAATTAATTCAATATCTCTCAAGATCCAGAATCCTGCAAATTTTTCGATATACGGCGTTGACTGTATGGAAATAAATTGATAACCAAAAGAATTTTTTTTATTCTCTAAAAACTTTGTATTCAAAATGTTTGCATCTTTTTCTGGTAAATCAGTTACCAGCCACTTATCATCTTCTGAAGCTTCAAGTATAAGTTGGTTCTTATTCATGACTAATTTAATAGGTTCTAAACAACTGAACCATGCAGAAAGTGCTAAAGATCTATCTTTGCTAAAAAGTCTTAATCCTGGAACTAAGTAATTATCATCTAGATCTTGCTGAATTGGGAAAATATCTCCAAATTCTATAGGCCAATTTTCTGCTGATTTTAATTCGCTAATTGATATTTCAGAGATAGTTAAAGCATCGCCCCTCACTGCTTCTGGCAGAGGTTGAGGAGGGTTTTCCATTTTAGAAGAAAAAGTAGGGGCTAATACACCTCTTACATAACCTTTTTCCTTTGGATAAATCTCTTTCTCGAGAAATTCGATTCTATCTAATAAATCGTAAGTTCTCCTACTTACAATAGCCTCAATACTAAGGGCCTCCAGAGATTTTTTAATGATCGATTTCATTGACGACCTCCAGAATCGAACTATTGAAGGTTTCTCCCAGCCTTGTTTTTTTGCTTCACTTATTGCTTCATTTAGTGCTTTTGTAAGCCATACCGCATTAACTTCATTGGCAGGGCATTTTTTATTCCAAAGAAAAATATCTTCTGTCTTATAACTTCTTGTAGAGCAAATAATTAACTCCCACCTTTTTTTTCCGTTTGATTCAATAATTGGTCTTGAGTAAAAGTCTAATTCCCAATCTGAAATTTTTAATTTAAGACTTGACTCTATTTTTTTGTCGATGTTCATTTATCTTGTTCTTTTTTATTGAAGAGTGCTTTAGTTTTTAATGCTCTCTCTGTTGCTTCTTGCATAACTTTTTGCTTATCAATAATTAATTCTCCCGCAGAGTTTTCCAGGAGTGCAGTATTGAGACCAATGCGCCCTTTTTCGAGGTCAATTTCAGATATCAAAGCTTTTATAATTTCCCCTTCTCTAAAAACTTCTCGTAAAGAACGAATCGATCCGTTTGTTAGTGAGGATTGATGAAGAAGTCCACTAGCTCCCCCTAAATCAATAAAAAAGCCATATGGTTTTACAGCTAAAACTTCTCCTTCAATTAATTGACCTAATTCTAGACTTGTAAGTTTAGAAACTAATGTTGCTTTCTTCTCGGAGAGAACTAATTTTCTGGATTCTGGATTAACCTCAAGAAACGCCACTTTTAGATTTTTGCCAACAAAAGATTGATAATCTTGACCATCTTCAAGTTGGGATCTGGGGATAAATCCTCTTAATCCATCTACATCACAAGTAAGCCCACCTCTGTTAAATCCATTAATTAAAACGTTAATTAATTCTCCATTTTTTGCGGAACTTGATACTTTTTCCCAACTTTGCCTGAGAATTAATGCCCGAGCGCTCACTGTTACCATACCATCAGCATTTTGTTCTTTGATAACCAAAACCTCCATTTCAAGGCCTATAGAAAACTTTTCTTTAAAGTTAGTTATGACGCCCAAACTACATTCTTTCTTGGGCATATAACCAGGTGCCTTTCCACCAATGTCAACATATAATCCATCACTTTCGATTGCTATAACTTTACCTGAAATTGTTTCTCCAGTAGCCCCAATTGGCTCATTTGCATTTAAAGCCTCCAAAAAAGCACTTTCATCAAAATCGAATTCATCAACTGTTCTTTCTAGTTGAAAATCTATATTTTGCTCTGAAAAATTAAGCGGTCTATTTAAGTCTTGTTGAGTTAAATCTTGTTGAGAATTATCAAAAATCTTAGTCTTTTCATTACTGTCCTCAATTTCTTTTGCCGAATTATCTTTAATTATTTGAGGTTTGATTGCAATATTTTCTTTTTTTTCTTCTTGTGAATTGTTTCGCTCATTATTTATTTCCTGAGAATCTTTCTTGCTTATGTGAAGTACCTGAAGAGGTTTTTTATTGCCCTTTGGTTGGATATTATCTTGGGCATTTTTATTACTTGCTCCCATCGTAGGTAAAATAAGGATAATTAATTATTAACATACTCTAAATGTTAGTACTCAAAATTAAAATTAATGAACTTTAAACCAATATCTAATAAATTTGAATATTTAAATTGGCAAGAAATTGAGAGTATTGCAAAAGAAAAAAGATCAACAGTGATTTGGCCATTTGGTGCTGTTGAGCAACATGGTCCTCATTTGCCTCTTGCTACAGATAGTATTTTTGTTGAAGATATCATTAGCGAAGTTTTAAAATTATTACCTGCAGATATTCCATTAAAAAAACTTCCAACTCAATATATTGGGTTTTCGCCAGAACATAAAGGTTTTGCTGGGACAATCTCACTTTCCTCAAATTTAATAACCTCAATGATTAAGGAAGTCGGAGTTCAATTATCTGAAATGGGTTTTAAAAGATTGATACTAATAAATGGACATGGAGGTCAAATCTCACTACTAAATACAGCGGCAAGAGAGCTAAGAAGTTTCTCACCAGAGATAGCAGTTTTCCCTTGTTTTCTATGGAGTGGTGTTAATGGATTAAGTGAATTGTTAACAAAAACTGAGATCGAGGATGGGCTTCATGCCTCTTTAGCTGAAACAAGTTTGATGCTCGCTTTGAAACCAGAATTAGTAGGTGATGAACGCCCAAATGAGGGCATTAAAGGACAAATCCCAGAAGGCTGGAGTTTAGAGGGGAATGCGCCTACTGCTTGGCTTACTGACGACTTCAGTAAATCAGGCGTTATTGGAGATAGTAGAGGAGCAAATGAGTCTTTAGGAAAAAAATTAAAGGAATTATTGATTAATCATTGGTTCAAATTGATTATGAATCTGATGCAATCAGATTGGCCAAACAATTCTTAAATAAGTTTAAGTAAAAAATGTGACTTAACAATTGAAACTATTTTCATAATATTTAAATAAATTCTCTATAATCATGTAATATTCATGCATAATGAGCTAAAGATTACTGACATGCAAACTCTAGAATCAAATAAAAAAAATATTGAAGAATCGATTAATCCGATTTCTCTAGATTTACCTGACTTCACTACAGATTCTTATAAGGATGCCTATAGCAGAATAAATGCAATTGTTATAGAGGGAGAGCAAGAGGCTCATGATAACTACATTTCAATAGCAACTTTAATTCCAAATGAGTTAGAGGAATTAACTAAATTGGCCAGAATGGAAATGAAACATAAAAAAGGCTTTACTGCATGTGGAAGAAATTTAGGTGTAGTTGCTGATATGGATTTTGCTAAAAAATTCTTTTCTAAATTACATGGTAATTTTCAAGTTGCTCTTGAAAAAGGAAATTTAACAACATGTCTTTTAATACAAGCTATCTTAATTGAAGCATTTGCAATTTCTGCCTATAACGTCTACATAAGAGTTGCGGATCCTTTTGCAAAAAAAATAACAGAGGGAGTTGTTAAAGATGAATATCTTCATTTAAATTACGGTCAAGAATGGCTTAAAGAGAATCTATCAACTTGTAAAGAGGAATTAATGGAAGCTAATAAGGTTAATCTTCCGTTAATTAAGAAGATGTTAGATGAAGTAGCAGATGATGCATCAGTTTTAGCTATGGACAGAGAAGAATTAATGGAAGAATTTATGATTGCTTATCAAGATACATTGATGGAAATAGGTCTAGATAATAGAGAAATTGCAAGAATGGCTATGGCAGCTATCGTCTAATTACATTTCTAATTAATTAAGGCTTTTAATAATTAATCAAACCTATTTAAGTAGTTACCTTTGTGCTATTGTTCATAACATCGTATAGAAACCATTTATAAATTTTAAATGTTTGGGTTAATAGGCCACTCAACCAGTTTTGAAGATGCAAAAAGAAAAGCTTCGATGCTAGGCTTTGATCATATTGCTGATGGCGACTTGGATGTTTGGTGTACTGCTCCTCCTCAGCTTGTTGAAAATGTAGAAGTTAAGAGTGCAACTGGAATATCTATTGAAGGTTCTTATATAGATTCGTGCTTTGTTCCTGAAATGCTTTCTAGGTTTAAAACCGCTAGAAGAAAAGTACTAAATGCTATGGAACTAGCTCAGAAAAAAGGGATTAATATTACCGCTTTAGGAGGATTTACATCTATTATTTTTGAGAATTTTAATCTTCTACAGCATAAACAAATTAGAAACACTTCATTAGAGTGGGAAAGGTTTACTACTGGCAATACTCATACCGCCTGGGTTATTTGTAAGCAACTAGAAATAAATGCTCCTCGCATTGGGATAGACCTTAAAAAAGCAACTGTTGCTGTAATTGGTGCCACAGGTGATATTGGTAGCGCTGTTTGTAGGTGGCTTATCAATAAAACCGGGATTTCAGAACTTCTTATGGTAGCAAGACAACAAGAACCTCTAGCGCTGTTACAAAAAGAATTAGATGGTGGCACCATAACAAGTTTGGATGAGGCATTGCCTCAGGCGGACATTGTTGTGTGGGTTGCAAGTATGCCTAAAACTATTGAAATTGATACTGACAACTTAAAAAAACCATGTTTAATGATTGATGGTGGATACCCCAAAAATCTTGATGAGAAATTTCAGGGTGAAAATATTTATGTTTTAAAAGGAGGTATAGTAGAGTTTTTCAATGATATTGGTTGGAATATGATGGAACTTGCGGAAATGCAAAACCCTCAGCGAGAGATGTTTGCTTGTTTTGCAGAAGCTATGATTTTAGAATTTGAAAAGTGTCATACAAACTTTAGTTGGGGAAGAAATAACATTTCCCTTGAAAAGATGGAATTTATTGGAGCAGCTTCTTTAAAGCATGGCTTTTCCGCCATTGGACTTGATAAGCAGCCTAAAGTATTAACTGTCTAAATTATGGCTAAACGTTACCTTCTTGATTTTGAAAAGCCTCTTGTTGAACTTGAGAAGCAGATAGAGCAAATTAAAGAATTAGCTCGAGATTCAGAGGTAGATGTTAGTCAACAGCTTCTACAGCTTGAAACCTTAGCTGCTAGAAGAAGAGAAGAAATATTTAAATCTCTTACCCCTGCTCAAAAGATTCAGGTAGCTAGACATCCTCAAAGACCAAGTACTTTGGACTTTGTTCAAATGTTTTGTGATGACTGGATCGAATTACATGGAGACAGAAATGGTGGCGATGATATGGCATTAATTGGGGGGATAGGTTCGATAAATAATAGACCAGTGTTGATTTTGGGACATCAAAAAGGAAGGGATACAAAAGAAAATGTAGTAAGAAACTTTGGGATGGCAAAACCAGGAGGCTACAGAAAAGCTCTTAGATTAATGCAGCATGCAAATAGATTCGCTTTACCAATTCTTACATTTATTGATACTCCTGGAGCTTATGCTGGTTTAACAGCTGAAGAACAAGGTCAAGGTGAAGCAATTGCAAGAAACCTTCGAGAGATGTTTGGATTGAAAGTTCCAATTGTTGCAACTGTCATTGGAGAAGGAGGTTCAGGAGGCGCACTTGGAATAGGTGTCGCCGATAGGTTACTAATGTTTGAACACAGTGTTTACACGGTTGCTAGTCCAGAAGCATGTGCATCAATTTTGTGGAGAGATGCTGCGAAGGCACCAGAAGCAGCATCAGCACTTAAAATTACAGGCAAAGATTTACTTAAATTAGGTATTATAGATGAGGTTTTACCAGAACCTTCTGGTGGGAATAATTGGGCTCCTTTAGATGCTGGAATTACACTAAAAGAGGCTATTGAAAAACACCTGAATGCTCTACTTCAAATGCCTGAAGACCAATTAATTGAGGAAAGATACAAAAAATTCAGGGTTTTAGGTAAATTTATCGAAGCAAATAATATTGAAGAGATTTATAGTGAAATTCCCCAAAAAACTGAATAACTTGAAACTAGCTTTTATAACGGGTGCTACGAAAGGTATTGGTAGATCTACCGCAATTACTTTTGCCAATGCTGGCTGGGATTTAATTTTACTCTCCAGGGATATGGATTTAATGGAGAAACTAAAGAGCGAACTGTTGACAACTAAATCAAAAATTAACCTAGTAAAATGTGATTTATCTAATCCCCTAGAAATAGAACATTGTGTTAAAGAGGCAATTGAGAAATATGGATGCCCTTCAGTATTGATAAATAATGCCGGTTGCGCATTTAATAGCCCTTTAATCGAAATGGAATTAGGTCAATGGGAACAAACTATTCAAATAAACCTGACAAGTGTTTTTCAAATTTGCAGTTCAATAATTCCTCAAATGAGAAAAAATGGTGGTTTAGTTATTAATGTTAGTAGTCATGCCTCTTACAATGCATTCCCCCAATGGGGAGCTTATTGTGTTTCAAAATCTGCATTAGCTATGTTTACTAAATGCTTGAGGGAGGAGGAGAGATCTAATTCAATAAGAGCTTGCACAATAACTCTTGGTTCAGTCAATACTCCTCTTTGGGACTCCGAATCAATCAATTCTGATTTTGATAGAACTTCTATGCTCTCCTCAAAAGAGGTATCAGAAACTATTCTCTACATGGCTAATAAACCTCAATCACAATTGATCGAAGACTTGACTTTGATGCCTTCTGGCGGAGCCTTTTAAACTTTCTGTTTATCTGATTAATCTTAAAACAGTGATTTTTTTTAGTACTATTAGAACCCGATTGAACAAGAGAATGTGATATAGTATATAAGCAATTAAGCTTTTGGAAGATACAGTTAATTAAGTTGCATACAATTTTCTGTTTAAAATTTTATGACCTCTACATTACCCAACGATAATATTAGAAACTTTGATGACCAGATTACTAATAAACTAATTTCTGAAATTATTAGAGATAGAATTAAGAATTCTGGTACAAGATTTAGTGCAAACGATAATATTTCTGATTTTATAAATCCTGGTGAATTAGAAATTTTAGAAAAAGAAGTAGCCTCAAGAGTTAAAGACCTACTAAAGTCTCTCGTAATTGATGTTGAGAATGATCATAATACTCAAGAAACTGCTGAGAGAGTTTCAAAAATGTATCTAAACGAAGTTTTTAAAGGCAGATATCATGAACAACCTAAAGTTACAAGTTTTCCTAATGACAAGAATCTTGATGAAATTTATACGGTTGGTCCAATTTCGGTCAGATCTGCATGTTCACATCACTTAGTACCAATTCTGGGAGAGTGTTGGATAGGTATTAAACCTGGGAATAAAGTCATAGGACTTTCAAAATTTGCGAGAGTTGCTGATTGGGTTTTTTCAAGACCTCATATTCAGGAAGAAGCTGTAATGATTCTTGCAGATGAAATTGAAAAACTTTGCGAACCTAAAGGTTTAGGCATTATTGTAAAGGCCCAACATTATTGTATGAAGTGGAGGGGAGTCAAAGAACCAAATACAAGTATGATTAATTCTGTTGTGAGAGGCGATTTTAGACACGATTTAAGTTTAAAACAAGAATTTTTTGAGCTTGTAAAACAGCAGTCCGCTACTAATAATTACTAAAATTTTTTTAACAACTTAAAAAGATCCTCTGTTTTTTTTATATCTTTTAAACCTGGAGATATTTCAATACTACTTGAAATATCTAGTCCATCTGGTTTGAAGTCAGTGAGGATTTCATCAATCCATTCAATTGATATTCCACCTGCCAACAACCATGGTTTGCTAAATTGCAAATTCTTTAAATAAATAGAATTTATTTTTTTCCCTGAACCTCCATAAGTTTCTTTATTCCAAGAATCAAGTAGTATCGCATCTACAAAATCTTCGAAAGGTTTTATTTTATCTATGTCCTTTTCTGTTTTTATTCTGAAAGCCTTCCATAGGCCAATATAGGGAATTTTTTTCCTTATTTCTTTGCAATAATCAATATCTTCATCTCCATGTAATTGAATGATAGTTTCACTTGGGTTGCCTAAGAAGTTTTTGATAATTAAATCTATAGGACAATTTTGCACAACAGTTACTCTATCGATTTTTGGATAAAAGTTTTCTAGGGTTTTAAATATTTTTTTCTTAATTTCAGCTGATACATACCTTGGCGACTCTTCAACCGAAATAATGCCAATAGCATTCGCTCCCAATTTAGCGACTTGAAGAGCTTGTTCTTCAGAAGTTAGTCCACAGATTTTAACTAAAGGATTAGTCTTGGGCATATCATTATCCTGCATGTAAGATTAATATTATTGCTAAATATAGCGGAGATTATTTTTGAGAAGTTGGCAAATTTTTAAAATATGGGGAATTCCCTTTAAAGTTCATCCCTATTGGTTTGTTATTCTCTTTTTATTCTCATGGAGTATTAGTAATCAGGTCAATTTATCTTCTGGCGATATCTTCAATAATAAAGAAGCTTGGATTATAGGGTTTTTAACTTCTTTTTTCTTATTATCTTCAATTATTTTTCATGAGGTTTTTCATACTCTTGTTTCACTTAATGAGGGTGTAAAAATAAAAAAAATTACTTTTTATTTTTTAGGAGCAATTTTACAAATAGATAAGTATTGTCAAACTGCTTTAGGTAATATAAAAATTGCAATTGTAAGACCTCTTTTATGTTTCGTTACAGCATCTATCTTACTTTTAATTAGTAATAACAGTGCATCTCAGGAACAAATAGCAGTTAATATAATTTCAAGAGTAGGTATATTTAATTTATTCTTAGGCTTCTTAAATTTGATTCCAATTGGTTCTTTAGATGGAGGGAATTTATTAAAAAGTATTATTTGGTATTTCTCAGGGAGTAAAAATAAAGGAAGAAATTTCCTCAATAAAGTAAATTTATTATTATCTTTTTTTGTTTTATTTTTTGGGATAATTTGTTTATTTAGATTTAACTTTTACTTTGGTTTTATTCTTTCTTTTTTGGGTTTGTTTGGAATTAATTCTTCAAAATCTGAAAGTCAATTTTTTAAAATTGAAAACATACTTAAATTTAGTAAAGTTTCTGAGATCAAATTAAAACCATTGAGGAAAATTGAATACAATTCAAATTTCTCAGAATTTAATAAGTTAATAAAAAATAAGAAGGATGCATCGAATAAATATTTTTTTGTTACGAATAATGGTAGATGGACCGGTTTTGTTGATGAGAATATTTTAAAAACTGTTTCCTTAAAAAAATGGGAAAAGAACTTTGTAGGAGATTTTAAGAAACCAGTCGATAGTTTTGAAAGTGTATCTTATAACGATAAATTATGGAGAACTATAGAAAGACTTGAAGAAACAAATGAAGGTTTTTTATTGGTTCTAAATGCTGCAAATATCCCTTTAGGGATAATTGATAGGTCAAAAATTGGAAACTTTGTCTTGAATAAATTAGGTTTTAATTTGCCTTCAGATTTTGTTAACAAATTAAACTTTAAAAATAATTATCCCTTAGGAATTGAATTGCCGAGAATAATTAATTCAATGAAGCAGAAAGGAGATCTTTAATAATTCTTGCCATTAAAAATTTCTATTTTTTATTATCTATGGCAATATTTTTGAAAATTATATTTGAATTATTTTCCAGGAATGAATTTCTCAAATGTTGAACTATTTCATCATTTGTTAGTTTCAAATTTATTTTTGGTGGAGCTTCTTCTTTGAATAATTTGAACCACAAATCTCTTGAAGGATTTGTTTGAATTTCTCCATGTTGAAGGAATGCACCTTTTTTACGAAATTGAGCACTACCTATTCTCTTAAACCCATCCTGATCAACTAAATCGGAAATTAATGAAGTCCCAAAACAATTCGGATTAATACTTGATTTTCGTAAATTACCATATTGTAAGTTTAGACCTAATTCTCCAAAACTTTTAATTAACCAATCATTAACCATTTCATAACTTAAGACTTTGTAGTAAGTTTTTTTAAATGTTAATGCATATGTTATGCCTCCTGAATGCAGAACAGCTCCCCCTCCAGAGGGACGTCTAACAATATTAATTTCCCCATTTGATAATAAATTTTTCCAATGAAGAGGAATTTCCTTTTGGTGAAAGCCAATTGATAGCCAATCCCCAGTCCAGTAGTAGAACCTCAATGTGAGAATTATTTCGGGATTCGAAATTGTCTGATCTAAAGAATTTAAATCTAAAGCCATTTGATCAAATCCAGGTAAATTATTTGTTGAAAAAATTAAAGCCTGATTTTCAATTCCCAAAATTAACTTTGTAGGTTTATTTATGATAATTTTCAATAAATTTTTTCTTTCAATTTGTTAATTACGTAACATCATTTTGTAATAGTGTGTCAAATCTTCTCTTTTCGGTGGAGAATATAGAAAATAATTTTTTTACCATGGAGCCAACTCAAACAATAAATCTTATTGCATTAAGCCTCATAGTTGTTATGCATGCAGGAGTTTTAGCATTAAGACTAGGAATTAGTTTAGGTAGGAACTAAAGTCTATTAGAAAATTTAAAATTGATAAGGTAATAATAAAGTAAGACTGAATTGATTTATTCAGTAAAAATATCGAGTTCTTAATTTGTCAAAATCTTTTTATAAAAATAGTATTTTCATCAAAAAATATTTTGGGTCTGTATTTCTAAAAAGACAACAGAAAGAGGATAATTTTGTATCATTGATTTTTTTAATTATAAAAATTAGCTTTTCCCTTTTAGCAATTATAAGCCTTATTAAGCTTGGCTATAGTTCTAAAGTAAGGTTGACCAGATTAAAGGAAATTGAAGAATCATTTTTATACGAAAAATATAGATTTAATCTTTTAACAGATA
>CACNMX010000022.1 GCA_902621675.1 uncultured Prochlorococcus sp.
AAATTATTCAGAAGTGGACGTCCGTTTTCGGGTCCACTTTTCTGTTTTAAAGGCAGATATCTGGAGGTGCATCACACAAACGATGACACCGAAATGGCAACAATCAGAAGAAGCGGCAGCGGCTGGCAGGTCCTTATCAGAAGGAAGAATTATGTAGGCCCGAGGTCCAGAACTTTTCTTTCCAGAGATCTTGCAAAATCCTGGGCAGATGCAGTCGAAGAAAGAACAAAAAGGGTTTTAAATGACATCCCTGTCACCCTGGGAGAGGCAATAAATGAATATATAAATGGTCCTCTGCTTATGCACCGCAGTGCGGAGAATGAGAAATATCCTCTCAGAGTAACTGCAGAAAGCTGGCTGGGAGATATTCCACTAAGTGATCTGCAGATAAGGCACTTTGCAGTCTGGCGAGATGAACGATTACTGAAGGTGAAACCAAATACAGTTATGCGTGAACTGAGAATTTTACGTGTATTAATTGACTGGGCACGAGATGAAAGAGGAGCTGTAATCAAAGAAAACCCCGCAAGGCTTCTGAGAGTGAGGGGAACCGGAGATGCAAGAGCTCCATTTTTCACTGATCAAGACGAAAGAAGACTTCTATATGAACTGTCTCAGATGTCCAATCCAAATCATCTGAGACTCACAAAGCTTGCACTGGCAACTGGCTTCCGCCGCTCCGAACTTTTGAGCCTGACCTGGAGAAATATAGATCTGAAGAAAAAATTACTCTATATATATAGAAAGAAATGTGCCGCCATAGATAATTCATCCGTAATGAGGCTTGTTCCTTTCCCTGAAAAGGCGCAGAAGATTCTTGAGGAATTACATAGAAGAGATGGGAAAGTTATAGAACTTTCAAAAGGTAGCGCGAGGCATGGATTTGATAAGGCAAGAAAAAAAGCCGGACTTGAAACTCTCAGATTTCATGACTTAAGGCATATTGCCATAAGCAGAATGTGGAGATGCGGAATGAATGCACTGGAGATAAGTGCATGCAGTGGTCACAGAGATATAAAAATGCTGATGCGCTACAGCCACTTTCAACTTTCCATATAAATCAGCAGTCCCCATTAGGGGGGTTATTGCAAGTGATGGAGCGTATAAAACCTGTAAAGAAATTTATGATTAATTTTTAGAATATGGCTTCTAAATGTTGCAATTCTCTGGCCTTGAGATGACAATCTGATCGTGGCATCTATCATTTATTAACGCTTTATATAGTGTCTGAAGGGGATTTGAAAACAGCAAAGACACAACTGAAATGGATTGGTACTCCATCGCTTGGACAGGGTAGATCCAGTGGTGGTAATGCCGCAAGTGAAATTTTTGAAGCAGGTGGGTCACAGAGAAAAAGATCACTGCTGGAAACTCTTGTCAGAGAAATCTGTCAGAACAGTCTCGATCAGAGAAGGGATAAAAAGGTGAAAATATTTTTTGATCTGATTGTGCTCAAGGGAGAGAAAAAAGAGAAATTTCTTAAATCAATCAACAGTGAAACTCTTATCCCTCACCTTTCATCAGTGAAAGGTTCAAGTGGAACTGCCCTCACCCTGAAGGCCGGACTTGAATCCATGAAATCATCTGATCTTGTCTGTCTGAAAATCAGTGATTACGGAACTGATGGTCTGACAGGTGATGACTGGGACGAGAAAGGAAATTTCCGTAAGCTCTGTGTGCAGAATTTTTCAACCGGGAAAGAGTCTGGATTAGGAGGAAGCTTTGGGCTGGGGAAGGCAGTCAGCTGGATGCATTCAAGAATATTCACTGTTCTTTTCTCATCAAGAATTGAAGGCAGAAAGAAATTAAGAATTTTTGGAAGAAGCGAAATTCCCGCTCATGAAATGGACGGGAAATCATGGCTTGATGGTGCCTACATGGGATCCGAAAGTGAAAAAGATGGAATTCCTATTGCAGAATCCACCTGGATGAAAGAAAGAGATGCAGAAAAAATCCTTCTCAATCGTGACAATGAAACTGAGTGCGGAACAACTATCCTCATTCCAACTTTTCATGAACCTGACCGTGATGATACCGGTTCATCAGGAATAAGAGATCCCGAGGAACTCTGCAGAGATTTCACAAAAGCTGCATCAAAGTGGTTCTGGCCTGCAATCAGCTGGGAAAGACTTGATTTCAAAGCAAGAGTATTTCGAGAAGAGGGGAAATCAGCTGAATATATATCTGAAGCGCGTGCTGATGAAATATGGTCTCCATTCGTTGAGTGCGGAAGAGTCGAACCTTTCGAAGGTGCAAAATCATTATTTCCAGGCGATAGCTCCTCAATTGATGTTGAGTTTCCCATACCTAGAAGAGTGGAACCCTCAGACAATCCTGAACTTCTCCATGATGAGCTCAAAAGTACCGTCAGACTTGGAGTTACAAGAGTCTCTTCCAAAGAGGAATGTCTGCCATGCCGTTCAACAATTGCTCTCATAAGGGGGTCTGGAATGGTTATAGATTATGCCGAAGGTACAAAGTTAAGTGATGGAGGTTCCTACTGTGCAGCTGCATTTGTAGGTACATCATTGAATGAGATTGCCGAATCTGACAAAACTGAGTTAAGCAGGGAAAATAACGCATTCGCTGAAGAATATTTCCGTGCAGGTGAACCAGTGACTCATGATGACTGGCTGCCAACAACAAGAAGACTGAGAGAAAGTTATACATGGAGAGGTCATGCCAGCAGACTTAGAGGAATCAGATATGAACTAAGGCAGATCCTCATTCAGAACTTACTGACTTCATTTATTGCTCCTCCGGATGAAGGACCAGAAATGCTTAAAAGAATGATTAATCTTGGCAGAGGAATTAAAGAAAAGAAAAGTCTATCCAAGACAAAAAGTTCTGCACTTGAAGTTGTTATAGATAGAAATCAATGCTCCTTCATTAAAAAAGCCAATGGATGGAGAATAGCCGGCGAATTAGTACGATCAGGTGAATCGAACAGAACTGCAAAAGTACATTTATCTTTCCAGAGCATTGCAGACAGTGGCCAGGGAGAAATGTGGGGAATAAGTGATATGCGACTTATGGGGAGTGAACAATATATTTCATATGACGATTCTGATTCAAGAAGATTTGTATTCTCTGCTGAAAACCAATTTTCATCAGTTCCTTTTGAGTGCATAGTCAAACCTCCATTAGGAGTAAACCCTGAAATTGCAGGCTTCAGGAAGGTGGGTTAATTATGCATTTTGTCCCCTGGAAAACAATAGATCTTGATGGAGCATTTCGAATAACAGCTCCAGACAGCATTTCTGAAGAGGTAATTCAGGAAGTAAGCAATGGAATTACTTTCAAGTTCAATGGCAAACTTGAAAAGACAAAACTTGAGATACTGCTAACTGCACCATTTGAATGGGAAGAAACTCTTCATCCCGCAGAAAGGGAAAATCCTCCTGTTAAATTCATATGCCGTCTTATAAGCAGATCAACAGGTAGAAGAGAAATAATTGATTTAGAGGATGGTGGTGGTGGATTCTTTTTTTCCGAGACTTCCTATATACCTTTTTTAAATGGAGAAGAAGTCAGGGCAGAAGCACTTCTTGTAAGAACAGAACAATTTGCCGGAGAAAAATCAAGGAGCGGCTATGCCACAGAAATGGGTCAGATAATTGGAAGAAGTCTGATTCATACCATTCGTTTTGCTACCGCCGAAGCTAATAATGACTCCATCTTCAACATAAAGTGGCAATCCTTTCCCCCTGAAATTAAAGATCAGTTATGGAGATTAATCCCAAGTGAACCTCCAGTAATTGAAATGAATGCAGATGTGACTGCATCATTGAAAAAACTTCTGATGAGTAAGGCCTTGAGGAAAGATATCAATTCCCTTCAGAGAGATATCATCTTCACCGCAATTTGTTCCACTGTTTGGACCATGCTTATTTCGATTTCGATGAACTCCATCCAGCATATGTTGAATACAAACAGTGACCTGAGCAGTGAAGAAATTGTTGAGCAATTGCCGCCATCACAACTTCAGACTCTATCTCTATTTTCCAAGAATCTTCTTCAAACAAATATTTCTCCACATGAGGCGGTTATTGCTCTTGCTAATGAACTTAGATCACCCGAATCTTTTCAGAAGTTTATTCTAAAAATGAGTTCAATAATCCAGCAGGAAACAAAGATTCTGGAATTGGCCGAAATAATGGCTAGAGGATGCAGTTTTGAATCAGAGATTCCCACTGACCTGGAAAAAGAGGAGGTTGCATGAGCGAAAAACTCTTCAGATTGAAATCACCTCTGATAAGTAATGGACTTATCTCTGCTTTAAGGAATCCGGATTCTGTAAGTGTAGAGGAAGTGAACTGCACGGTTGACCTTACGAATCTTTCAAAACTTATAGATCAACTTATTCTCGAAAAAGTAATTGGTGCAAACCTGGATGCAAGATTAGTTGAGTGTGTTCATACAACATTCAAATCTCTGCCTTCTCATATTCTTACTGATATGAGGATGTGGCACTGGCTATGCGTAATAAGATATCCAAATATTCCGTGGCTTAGATGGAGAGGTAATATTCCGGTTGATCCTGAAGATGGATTTACCGTTGGAACAGGAAAGAAACATGTTCCATCACTTAGATTTCTTGGGACATCATCAATAAATGGACATGGCAGGAATACTTTCTCAAGACTATTTTTTGCCGCTGACAGGATGATGGAGAATGATCATTCTGACTATTCCCTTGTCAAAAAATTATTTACCAGTCAGGAACTTCATCTTGGTTTAAGTGATCGAGAATTTGGCCTGATCCCAAAGATAAATAGAATACTCACTGAAAAGCTAGTTGAATTACCAGACAGCAAAGTAAGAATTGCAATAAGAAAACTCAACTCCCTTGGAGGTTCAATATGCCTTGACCTTTTAAGTGAAGAGCAACTCCAGCAGTTAATTGATACTCAGAGTGAAGAGGTCGCATGATTCATAAAAATGCAGTTGGAAAAACTGATCCACACAGATTAAGTCCAGTAAGAGGTCCTTCATCAGAACTTGAGGCACATATAGATTCATGCAGTTTTGATGAACTTCCAGAATATGCAGCAAAAGTTCGATCAATAAAAAAAGAACCTTATTTTGCTGTTGACCTTTTTTCAGGTGCCGGTGGTTTAAGCCTTGGACTGCATCGTGCAAATTTTGATGTAATACTGGCCTGCGATATCAGAAACGATTCAATAATGACTCACAGACATCACTTTGGTGGATGTTCATATGAATGTGATTTAAGCAAAAGAAAAGTTATTAATGAAATTTCAGAACAACTTAATAAGTGTGGAGAAATATCACTTATTGCAGGAGGACCGCCATGTCAGCCTTTCTCCCGAAATATCAAATGGAGGAAACATAACGAAGAAGTTTCTGCTCAACATCAGGAACTGAATGAAGATAGAAGAGAATTATGGGAATCATTTATTTCGATAGTGGAGCAGGTTAAACCAAAAGCTTTCCTGATGGAGAATGTTACTGATATTGCGCAGACAGGTGAGCAGGAAATATATAGATCAATAATTAATAGAGCTGAGAAAGCTGGCTATCGCATAAATCCTAAATTAATTTATGCATGGCAATATGGAGTACCTCAACTAAGGCCAAGATTATTTATTTCCGGAACAAAAATAAATGAATGCGCCCCTTTGAAATGGCCAAAGCCAAAATATGATTATGTCGAAGAGGCAGTCACATTAGACGAGGCGATTTCAGATCTCCCTCCACTTAAAGGAGGATGGGATGAAAAGTGGGATGAAAAATATAGCTATGAAGGACCAAAAAACGATTATCAGAAATTAATGAGGGATTGGTTGGATATTGATGACGAGATGATTCATGATCATCTGATAAGAAAAGTAAGGGAAGATGATCTTGAGACATTTAAATTAATGCGATCAACTGGGATCAAATATTCCCAATTATCAGAAGAGCAAAGAAGATATTCAGTTACGAGCAAAGCTTTTAGAGAAGGTAAGCAAGTAAAGCAAAATCAGAAAATGAGTTTTGGTGATAAATACAATATCCTCAAACCTAATGAACCATGTCTGACAATAACTGCGCATATGTCAAAAGATGGTTATTGGTATATTCACCCTCACCAGAATAGAACCCTATCAGTAAGAGAGGCGGCAAGAGTTCAGTCTTTCCCCGATGGTTTCAATTTTTATGGAGGGCCTTCAAATAGATTCCACCAAATTGGAGAAGCCGTTGCACCGATTGTTGCTTTTGAACTCGGCAAATCTTTTATGCAATCAATTAAAAATGAGAATAAATTTACCCAACCTGATGTAGTTCCCAAACTAAGAGAAAATCTTATTAACTGGTATGAATCAAATAAAAAAGAAGTTGAACTTATATGGACAAAAAAAAGGGAAGGTAGAAAAATAATTCCAAGCAATATAAGGGCATGGAACGCATGTCTTGGAAATTTACTGCCAGAGAATTTCAAAAAAAATAATAAAGAAAAAAATAAACCAGCAATCCTTGGAGATAAAGATCTTGAACAAAGGAAAAAAGATACCTATCAAAGATTAAAAAACTTTTGGCCTACGCCTGAGATTTTTCTGCAAGATAAAGCTAGAAAAATGAAAATAAAAAGTTTTAGTCTTGAAAAATATATCCCTTCGCTAGAAATGATTGCTAAAGAACTTATAAAAGATGAGATTGACTGGAGTGAAATCACAAGAAAAGAATATGATTTGTTTTCCAGGAATTCAGTAAGAGGCGCATTAGCTACAGTTGGATTAACCACAGAAATAAAACAATCAATATTTATTAGCAGAATTATTTCTCAGATCATGGATATTGATCATGAAATTTTAAAATTCAGCAATATGAATAGAGATATACATATCGGTCATTTACTAGAGACAGATAAGGAAGGAACAGGCTATTGCTCATTGCTAGCCCTATCGAAGCAAGAAGATACAGAAGCAATTATCAAAAATAAATTAAAGGGATTTCTTAAGGGAAGCAATAATAAAGCTGCCTGACAATTATTTGTCCGTACATATTGCATATGTACGGTTTAAATGAATTTCTTGACAAATATATTTGACGTGTATATAGTAAATAGTAAGTTTATCTGGTGTCCTGATGACTTCTATACGCAGTCTGAGAGCTATAGCACCCTTGATATGGGGTAAAGCAGGGCAGGTTTTGTTTGTTTTTCCTGAGTGAGCACCAGATTTACTCTCATTTATTCATTCTATTTTTCAATTATGACTTCTAAATCTATTCCTCAAGACTTAAATTCGGTCGAATCCAGAAGAGATATTTTCTGTAGATTGGCCACCAGCCGCGTAGAAAAAGTCTCCTATGCTCTGGATATCCTCTCAAAACTTTCATCAAGAAGGTCAGACTACACAGAGGAAGATATTAAAAATATCAAAAAATTCCTTCAATCTGAACTTGATAAAGCACTTGCAGCTTTTACCCCTGCAAATGAGACGGCAAAAAAGACTTTTGTTTTGAAAGCCTAAATCTCATATATTGCATTTAATTTTTAATGCAATAATTAAATTCTCATAAACAGGAAAAGTAATTGGCTACAAAAAATAACTCTGAACACTTTATTGAATTGGCTAATAAGAGAGTTCCAAAAGCTCTCAAATATTTAGACCTAGTTGGAAATCTTGCAAACAAGAGCAACTATTCCTACACAGAGCAACAATCGCAACAAATTAAAAAAGCTCTTAAAGATAAAGTTAACGAGATTTGTAGAAAATTTGATTCCGGTACTAACAGCGATTCTTCATTCAAACTCAAATAATGTATCAAACTGACTCTAAAAGTAATGAATGGTTTTTCCCTCCGCTATTTGGAGGAGAAAGACAGGGTTTAAATTTGGGAAGTGTAGACTTATTCAAAAAGGTAGATAATTTAGGCAGAGAAAGTGCGCAAAACTGCATTAATGCAACTAATTCTTCAGAAGCGACAGTAAAAGTAACCTACAAATTAGAAACTATTGATTCAAAGTATTTCCCTGGCAGAGATGATTATTTATACAGATTAAATTCTGCAAAAAAATATTTTGAAAATTCAGGCGATGGTACTTGGACTAGTAACGAAATAAACCGACTGGCAGAATCAATCAAAATGCTTGAATCTCCTACTATTAAGGTTTTAGTAATAAGCGATTACAACACCACAGGATTATATGGGTCAGAAACTCATAAGATGAGTCCCTACTTTAGATTTTTTAAATCAACTGGATTTAGTGCTCATCAAGGTTCTCTTGCTGGAACCTACGGTCATGGGAAAAATGCCTTAATTAATTTTTCAAAACTCAGAGCAATATCTGTTTATTCAAAACATATTTCTCATCCAGAAAATCAAAGTATGCAAACAAGAGACCTTTATGTAGGACGGTCTAATCTTTGTACACATATTAAAGATGATTTAGAAACTCAAGGAACCGGATATTTTGGAATAACAAGCTCTTCAAAAAATGATTGGCAATCTTTCAGAGGTGATCAAATAAAAAATGTAGAAATCCCATTTGAGAGAAATGAACTTGGAACAGATATATATGTATGGGGATTTCCTGAATCAGACGAATGGGATTTAAAACTATCTATGGGATTAAGTTATGCCTTTTTTCAGGCAATTAAAGAACAGAAAATTGAATTTAGAATCATTGAAAATAACCAGCTTAAGTGTTATTTATCATCTGAAACCATAGAAGGGCAACTTGCTTATTTAGAGCATAACTGTAAAGCCAGATTAGGAGAAAGAGATTGGAAGTTTAATAATGCAAGTCTCATAAAAGGTTTTCTAAAATGTAGTGGCGAGGGGAAAAATATTAAAAATATAACTAAAGAAATTAAAGGCCTCGGTTTGGTGAATTTAGATATATATTTCGATAAAAATGATGCGACATTAAAAAATAAATACTGCATCATGAGAAAACCTCTGATGACAATACAGAGTTTTGCAAAAAAGTGTGGTACTCCATATCAAGCTGTTTGTAAGGTTCTTAGTGATGAAGGCAATATATTATTGTCTGAATGCGAGGATCCCACTCATACAGAAATAAATGCGGAGAATGTAGAAGTTGCCAGAGAATACGATCGTAAGAAATATGCAACTGCTATTAGAAATTTAAAGATGTTTATTAATAAAGAGATAAGTGAATTAGATCCAAAAATTGAGACCTTCAAAGAAATTCCCGGGGCGAATGAATATTTACCCGGAGATCCTTTAAGCAATGATACTGAGACTTTTTATGATGGAACAGATTTAGATCAAGGTAATGATCAAGAACAAGAGACTTTTGAAATGAGGCTCAAAAAAGATATAAAAGTCTTTGACCCGAAAGCCCCAAGGCCTAAAAATCCGAAATCTAGAGTTGTTAGAAGAAAACCATCTTCAAAAGGAAATACAGGAGGTAATACAGGAAACTTAGGCGGCCAGGGTACTTCAAATGGAGGGAAAGGTCATGGAGCTGGAAATACTGGAGGCAATGCAAAGGAGGACGAACATGGGAAACAAAATTCAAACATTCCTTCTGAAGATCTTCAAATTATTCGTACAAGGATGGATGGGAATCCAAAAATTAGCAAAATAAATATAAAAGCACTTAAAAACGTTGAAGGTAACCTAAGACTTGGCTTTACTCTTACAGAAAATGGGGAAAGTTTTTTCCCAATAAAAAAATTCAAACTTCTTAATTCTACAAAATCCAATTCGTCAGTAGATGAGATACTTTTTAAAGACTTAAAACTTGATAAGAATGATGATTTTTATTTAGAGGTAGAATTCCCGACTTCATCTAATTTGACTATTGGGGCATATTAATGATTAGTAGAGTTTCTTATCCAAACCCTGTTTTAGGTAATCCTGGCGATTATGAAAAAGAGGCATTATTTACTTTTAAATCCTTTACTTGGTTTATTGAAAATGATGGTGTTTCACTTGAGGTGCCCTTACCAAGCATTAATGATCAAAAATTAAATGGCTATTTTCAAAATAATGAAGCTTCTCTCTACTTAAAAATAATTAGCCCATCATCATATTTCTCAAAAATAATTGAATTAAGATATGACGAATTCATTGAAGGAATTTTCAAAATCACATTCCCAATTGGAGAATTAAATAAAAAAATCTTTTTTTCTTTTTATCTAGCTACTAATCAAACACTTACACTTGAACCCGAACTTTTATCAACAAATTTCCCATCAAGTTTTCCCGCTCTCAAGAGCGATATTATTGCTAAAAGCCCACAGTGGAGCGAATTAATTGATCATGAATGGGATCCCAAAAAAAGCAACTCTGTAAGTTTTATGGCAGTAACATTTCATATTGATGAGAAAGAAAAGGAAACTTCTGTTGATTTTGGAAGAGATAGAATTATGATTCAACTTCCCAAAAGTTCATATGATGAATATATTCATTTTGGAGAAAGTAAAGCAGACATAATCCATAGTGGAATTGTTTTTCCAGTTCTTATACAGGCTGTGAATTACGTAATCAATTCAGAAAATAATTCAAGTGATGAATTCTCAGAAAAAACATGGTTTCAAAGACTTAATCAACTAATCTTTGATCAATCTCAAGAACTAGAAAATTTAACACCTCTTGAAATAGCTCAGAAGATTCTTAAAGATCCTATGAAGAGAGGTATTTCCTATCTAACTATTAGTGATAAAGATGCTGAATCGGAGGAGGATTATTAATGGAAAATTTAAAAGTTATAAGAACATCAAAACAAGAATCTTTAACAAGGGAAGTTGAATTATTTAAAGATGAAAAACAACTTGCCCAAAATTATATTAATTCTGAAGGATTTATTTTTGAAGAAGCAGATTTAATTCCTACTAATTTAAAACTAGATATTGAAGAAATAAATTCAAAATTAAATCCCAAATCCGATTCAGAAAGTTCAATAATTATTTATGAATCACTTAAAAACCTGAATTTAATTAATGCTTCAGATAAAAGGCTATGGACTACTTTATGTCATAAACAATTCATGAATTATGTTCAAGATAGATGGCCATTAAAAGATACTCCTAGGAGTATTATTCTTTCAAGATGGTTATTTAATGGAACCGATCGGACCGCTTTTACAAGAAATGCAATATCAAGATTATGGTGGGCTGGACATCTAACAGCAGAGCCGTGGAAAAAAGAACCTTCTCTAGAGTTTTTAAAGAATGATGACCCTTACAAGTACACCAGAATCATGACAGATGTTGCACAACTTTGGTTTGATATTACTGAAAGAGAATGGGGTGGCAATCTAATTTATAGAATTTGTTTTTTAGAAACTTTTGATAGAATTTCAAAATCTAAAAATGTTAGTGCAACTTTTTTGAGCAGAGAGTTATCCAAAATTTTTACTGGTGTATTAGTCGCAGATGTTGTTCTAGTTGCACATAAAGAACCTCAAGCTCTTATCGAATATGTGGAAGAATTAACAAGCTATTTAGAAATATAAATATCGAAATTAAAAAATTTTTTTTTAATAGTTTTTTATTAGTTTTTTTAATTTTAAATTCCCAAAACTTTTTTTCTCAAGATTTTATATTCTTCACTGGATATTAAACCTTTATTTTCTAGAGAAGATAATTTAATTAATTCTGCCTCTATGTAACTCTCAGAGTTAGATGAAATGTAAGAATTATTTTTATATTTAGATAATGAAGAATCTTCGAAATTATTCTTAGTTTCTGAATTGGATTTTTTATCTAAATGAGAGATATAAAAATCTATAGATTTTCTAATAATACTTGAAATTGATAATCCTGGTCTACTTATTTTTTTTAATTTTGAATATTGACTGTTATAAACTTGGATACTTATCCTATGAAGATTATCTTCAAGATTGAAGTAATTATTATTATTTGATTCGTCCATCATTTTTTATTTAATCATGTAATTAATTCTAATCAAATTTTAAATTTCTTTTCAGATATTATTTTTTTTTGACTAAATAAAATCAATTAATTTTTCTCTTAAATTATCTACTTTTTTTGTTTCACATTCCCAAATAACGACAGATTTCCAACCTATATTTTTTATTTTTTCCTGAATTTCTAAATCTCTTTTTACATTTACTTTAAATTTATTTTCCCAGAATTCTTGTCTTGTTTTTGGGGTAGAAGCATACTTACAATTTTCATGCCTATGCCAGAAACATCCATGTACAAAGATAACTGTTTTATATTTTGGGAGGACAATATCAGGAGATCCTGGTAAACCTTTTGAATGAAGTCTGAATCTATATCCCATTGAATGTAAAAGTTTTCTTACAGCAATTTCAGGCTTTGTATTCTTCGATTTAATTGCAGACATATTTCTTGATCTCTGCTCACTAACCTTATGCATTACTTCACTACTCATCAGCCTAAATAGTTTCTAAACAATATACTCACCATCACCCTATAGGTACCTATATACAGTACGTGCATTATGTGTTAACACACATACCCACGTAACTTATATAGGTGTTTTAGTTGTAGTTGAGAGTGGTTTATTTTCAGTACTTACAATGATGATGTACACACATCCAGTAAGTAGTCACCACTCAATTTCTTGTCTTTTACCCCTTCTCCCCGTGTATTATGAGGGGGTTTCGTAATCGATTGCAATCACTGGGATCTGAGATATGATAAAAATCCTTATATTTAGAATTTATGCCAATAAAAATCTTTCTAATACCCCTATTATTAGTCTTCTCACAAATACCTCTGAAGGCTCATGATCACACATTTGAAAGTTGGAATGCTAAACAGTGGGAAGACTATCCTTTTGAATGTGTAGAGACAGGAGCAACACCAGAATATACAAGGTGCTACGCAGAGAAAGCAAATAAAAGAGACTGGGATTTAAGGCAAGAATTGAATGACGATAAACTTTGGAAAGACTGGATGAGTGCAAGACGCAGGATATGTCATCACTACAAGTCAAAACATTTTGGGCAGGGAACAGTTAAACCCTTAATGGTAATTTCATGTGAAATGAGACTAAATACCGAAGCCACCAGATACTGTATAAATGGTGAAGATAAGCAATGCGGATAAAAACAATCTTATAATTTTAAATAGCTTGTCTTAAGTAATGTCACTATCGTCATACCGGATGCACAGAATTTATCTTGCAGCAACCATGAATTATGGTCTCGGTTCTGATGATCCAGAGGAGTTGGCCTACTACAACAAAATCAGAAAAGAGATGGATGACATGAAAAAAGAACCAGTAAAAAAAGGGATACCCCTAAATTGGGATACCCCCGAAGGAATGGATAAATGAACCTGAATACTTTTTTATTAATTGATGGGAGTCTGATGCTTATTGGTCTGCCTTTGCTGATGATTTTTAAAGGTAAAAAGAAAACTCCATAAGTTACTTCTTAACAGCAAAAGTTACTCCCATAACCGCAGTGATGTCTTTCTTGATAGTGGTGGTGTCATAAGATCCCCAACTACTTACCTTGGTGGAATTTGGAACTGTTATCTGAAAAACACCGGTGTTCACTCTCTTTAAACCACCTACTTCAGAACCTGCCTGAAGAGCGATAGCTTCAGCCCTAACTCTTGCATCCTTTGCTGCCTTCGCAAGCATATCAACGCGTTTATCAGCAAGTTTTGAATAGGTGAATTCAGGACGGCTTGGTTTCACCCTTACCCCTTTCCCAAGTAATTCTGTTATCTGACTATGAGTCTTCTGGATGTTATAAACATCCCTACTTTCAATCTCAATATTCTGATAAGTAATCCATTCAGTTCTAATGATTTCATTAGTCTTGGGATTCCTCGTTTTATATTCACTGATACTCGCAGGTCCAAGATAAACATCCTGCTTTACACTGTCCTCAATTCCATTGGCTTTAAGGAAGTCCATTGTCTTATTAATGGACTCCTTATGCTTTGTAAATGAGTCAATCTGGGTTTTACCTGAGGTCTTTACCTGTACAGACCATTTTGCAATATCACTCTCAAAACTTTCAGTACTTGCGCCTGTAACAGTAATAGTATTCTCAACCGTTCTGAACCCTCTTACAAGGACCGTGGAGGCGCCTATAAAACCTCCGAGAGATAAGACAGCCATTGCGAAAACGAGTGGCGGAGTGCGGCGTATAATACCTAGAGAATCGCCTGGCAGCGACCTGAGTCTCTTAATAATTTTCATTGTCTATCAGTATGTGTGTAGGAGCTTTTTAACAGCTGAACCGAAAGAAAAATTACTAGAAAAATCCCTGACTTTTATTTCTTAGGTTCTATCTGGCCATTAAGGGTAACATCTAAGTTAGATGTGCCAATTTTGGAGTCGGTTACTAATATTGCCAAATGAAATAATTGTTCGCAAGAAGTATATTTGTATTATGAGAAAAGTTATTTAGAACTAAACAAAACATTCAAAATAGACAATCTTGACCAGCAAAACTATGGAACTATTTACAAGAGAAACTATTGGTAACTACACGAGAGATCCTTACGAAAAAAATGATCATAAATACTCCAAAGAAATGCAGGAAGTAAGAAAAGAATTACGCAAGCTAGATCAAGAGACAAAAAAAGATGGGGGCGTTGTTGATTGGAATTATATGCTCAATGACATGATGTAATGGGGAAAAGAGGAAAGCCAAAAAGAATAATTAGATGTGGGAAACCAAAAGCTTGCCCTGAATGCGGTCATAAGAAACTACTTGAAGTTGTCTACGGCATGCCAAGCAAAGAAGTCGTGGATAATATTTCCGAATATGATATTAGAGGCTGTTGCATGGGACCTTTTCGAGAAGTAGAAATAAAGGATAAAAGCGGTAATATTTATACTTGCCAAGTACCTAAAGCTAACTGGATTTGTTCAAACAAAGATTGTCGACTAGAAGTTTATTGGAGAAAGGATTGCGAACTTACTTCACCAAAAGATGAAGCATATAATTTTTATGGAAATAAGTGGGATACTAATGATTTTGAAAATCAAAACAAGAAGTTTTTAAAATTAAGAAGCAAAGTACATAGAAAATTTAGATCATAAAAACAGAAAGCTTTTCTTTCAAACATGGAATATTTTTTTATGGATATAACTTTTTAATAGCTTCTTGTTGTTCTTGTTTTTTTATCTCTTCAGCATCATAAACAGGACAAGTATTCTGATTAAGTGATGAGAAAAAAGTACTTTTTTTAAAACGTTTAAATATAGGAGTCAGTAGTAAAAGTTTCACTTTTTAGATTTGCTAAATTTCTCAAACATACTTAAATATTGCAGAGGAAACACTCTGGTTAAATTCTCTATTCTCTCTTCATCCAATACAACACCCTCAGGCAATTTCTTGATTAACTTTGGAATAGCTTTTTTTGTCTCTTCTCTGCAGAAATTAATTCTATAAGTGGCTTCTTTTTTAATATCATTTTTAATTAATCCATCTTTTTCAAGCATTGATTTCAAATCAAGATTATTTCCTTTCAGAAGAGCAATTAAAACACTATCTGCAATTTTTAAAGCTTCGCCAGTTTCCTTATCTTTATTTATCTCAAATATCCAGGTACAGGCACCGACTCCTAGTGCTCTTGCAATACAATCATCATTTCCAATTTCATCACAGGGTAATCTAAAAGATTCTTCAATTTTTTTCAGATCATAACCATTCTCACCTTCTGGAAAGCCAGCTTGAGCGTAAACAGGAAATAAAAATAATATTGCAGCAAGAAATAGGCGTTTCAAAATTATTCAGAAATCCAGCGATTAATTATTGTCCCTTCATAAATATGACCGGACGCCTCAACTATTGGTTTAGTTTCTGGGTTAACAAAGATGTCGTAACAAGTATTTACCGGTCCTTGAAACATAACGGTTGCTCTTTTGGGGTCTTCCAGTGATTTGCCAATATAAAAAGTTTTTACTCCCATCTCTTTAAACATGGCCTGTTGTTCAGGAGCATTCATATGAGCCTCATATTCCTCAAAAGTATTGCTTAATTTGAAATCTAAAACAGTTGTTTCAATTGTCATAAAAAAGGAGCTAATTGCTCCTTAATTTTAGATCGACTGTCAAGCGCATTTAATAAAGCGGTACAAGTAATAAGCGTTTGATTTACTCAACAAGTTCAAGATTATAAACTGTATCAACGCAGTTATTATCAATATCCCATTGTTTTAATTCTGGTTGTTCAAGCATTGCACCAAACTTCTCTAAATCAGAACAGTTCATAAGAATCATTGCTTTATGTTCATTTACTTTGATAATTTCTAGCTCAGAACAAAAAATGTATCCTTGTTCTTTATCAACTTTTTTTACCATCATTTCAAATTCAGAAAAAGGACAACCAAAGGTCGAAACAACTAATGTATTTGGCATAAAAAAAAGGAGCTAATTGCCCCTTATTTTAGATCGACTGTCAATCGTATTTCATTAGAGTCTGCTATAGCCTAATTTTGACTTAAAAACTTTAAAGGGAACACCAGTTCCTTTCATTACTTCGAGACATTTATCACCAACTGTTCCATATACTTCAACAGTAAAATCATCAGCAAGTTTTGGATGCTCTTGTAAATATTCACCTATTGCTGGATTAGCCAAGTGAGCAATAAAAGCTTCATCGTTTTTATAAGCCTCAGACCACACAAATATCAGAGGATTTTCTGGATCCTGATCAAAAGTATGATGTAGCATTCCTGGCTCAGCAGCCTCAACGGCTTTATCTGTTTTATCCGCAAGTTCTAAATACTCAGAAACTTTATCTTCTTTTACCGTGATTTTCGCTAAAAGAATAAAGGGGGTATCAGCTCCAAAATTTGTCATAAATAAAAAGTAACCTATGTATATTTTATATGTAACTTACGAAAAAAGAGCTTAAAAAGCCCCTTTATCGATCGACTATTAATTTCTAATAAGTATTAGCTAATCCCATAAAGACAAATCTGAATTGCCAGTCGATCTCTGCATCCAATGAATTTTCCAAATCCCCTCAATTTTTTTGAAGATAGAAGTGACTGTTGGCAAATCATCATTAGGAGTTCCTTTATAAGAGAATTTTGCCCCAAGTGTAAAAACACACATTGCTACATCAGAAGAGAGAAATTCAAACTTATGAATTTTTGTAATTTCCGCTTTTTCCTGAACCACATCGCCAGAACTCATCATTTCCTCGAATCCCTTTGCACTTATTGGATTCCCACTAGGCCTTATAAATAGAAAATCTGAAGTAGCGTTATTCACAAAAAATGAGCCCATTTTTTCTGGCGTAGCTAGCTCATACAACATTGACTCAATTGTTTCTCTATCAGTCATAAAAAAATGGGCGCGTTACTATTCAACCTACTTCGAATTTGTAAAGGAAAAATTAATTTATTTTGAATTCCTAAATAAAAAAAGGAGCTATTTGCCCCTTATTGTAGACCGACTATCAATCAATAAAATTATCCAATAGCAGTAATATCATTTGCAAAAAGTGGACTGAAGATAAGTTGCAGCACTCCCTAGAAATAATTTGACAGCAACAGATCATCCATTTAAATTTA
>CACNMX010000023.1 GCA_902621675.1 uncultured Prochlorococcus sp.
TTACTTTCTAGGAATGTCAAAAGAAGAATTAGGAGATAATGAGAGTGCTATTGATGATTACACTAAAGCAATAGAAATAGATCCTAATGTTGCTCCATATTATTGCAGAAGAGGATATGCAAAAGAAAAACTAGAAGATTATCAAGGTGCTATTGATGATTACACTAAAGCGTTAGAAATTAATCCTAACAGTAGTTATTCTCTCTTTCTGGCAGATGCAAAAAGAAAAACTAGCAAACTTGAAAGTATGGAGAGAAAGTAAATGGATTAAATACAAAGTGTAGAGAAATTTAAAACTCTACGATTTCTCTATAGAGACATGATTTTCACTCCACGAGAAACCTGAGTGAAACCTCGCTGTTGAGATCCATTGCAAATAGGACAAATAAATTCTGAGGGAAACCTGAGGGAAACTTACTTTTTGAATCTATAACTGGGTTTATAACCTATTCTTCACTCCCACTCAATAGTTCCAGGAGGTTTGCTTGTAATATCATAAACAACTCTATTAACTGCACTTACTTCATTTACGATTCTATTTGCAATCCTCTCCAATATCTGAAAAGGAATTTTTGACCAATCGGCTGTCATACCATCCTCACTTGATACACAACGTAAAACTATTGGCCAGGAATAAGTCCTTTTATCTCCCATCACTCCAACAGTTTTAACAGGTAGTAATACTGCAAAAGCTTGCCAAATATCATTGTAAAGACCTGCTTTTTTAATTTCATCTCTTACTATCCAGTCTGCATCTCTTAAACAATCAAGTTTTTCATTATTTACCTCTCCCAAAATTCTTATAGCTAATCCAGGGCCTGGGAATGGATGTCTTTTAATAATTTCATCCGGCAAACCTAAAGCAGCTCCAACTTTTCGGACTTCATCCTTAAAAAGTTTTCTTAATGGCTCAACCAATTTAAATTGTAAATCTTTTGGCAAGCCACCAACGTTATGATGACTCTTTATTTTTACAGCTATTCTTTCACCAGTCTTAGGATCAATATTAGTACCAGCACTTTCAATAACATCTGGATAAAGAGTGCCTTGGGCTAAATACTGAAAAGGCCCCAATCTATTGCTTTCTTCCTCGAATACTCTGATAAATTCTTCACCTATAATTTTTCTTTTTTGTTCTGGATCAGTAATACCTTTTAATTTGGCAATAAACCTTTCCCTTGCATTAATATATTCAACTTTTATGTGAAATTTCTTATCAAAAAAATTCATTAAAAATTCTGGTTCACCTTTTCTCATGAAACCTTGGTCTATAAACATGCATGTAAGCTGATTTCCAATAGCTTTATTGAGAAGAAAAGCAAGAGTTGAGGAATCAACTCCTCCAGATAAGGCAAGCAAAACTTTTTTATTGCCAACTTGCTCTCTTATTCTGGGAATAGTTTCCTCTATATAGGTTTCCGTTGTCCAATCAGCCGCACAACAAGAAATTTTATAAACAAAATTTTTAATTACCGTCATCCCAAACTCTGAATGAATAACTTCAGGATGAAATTGTACGCCAAATAATTTCTTAAAATCATTTGAAATTGCTGCATGGAGTGTGTTCTCGGTATGAGCAATTTTATTAAATCCATCAGGCAAACAATTAATAGAATCGCCATGACTCATCCACATAATAGATTTATCTTCTACATCAGAAAGGAGATCAGATTCTTGATCAATAGTTATTGGTGCTCTGCCATATTCAGCTCTTTTGGTTGCTGAAATAACAGATCCGCCCAGTTCTTTGACCATTAATTGCATTCCATAGCATATGCCAAGAATAGGAATTCCTAAATTAAAAATTTTTTCATCACACTTAGGTGCATTTTGTTCATATACAGAATTCGGGCCTCCACTCAAAATAATCCCTTTAGGGTTAATATTTTTAATTTCCTCAATTGAAATGTAATTACTAACTACAAGAGAAAAAACATTAGTTTCTCTAATTCTTCTTGCAATCAATTCAGAATATTGAGATCCGAAATCCAAAATTAATATTGAAGGATCTCGTTCTTTTTTTAAAGTTATTTGACTCATGTATAAAAGTTAACTCAATTTATTTACAAAAGCATAATGAATTTCAAATTAATCTCATTGAAAATAAGAAATATAATTATTGCCGTTAATTCCAGCCCACCTAATTTTCCTTTTTCTATCAAAAATGATTGATGCGATTTCCATATCGGTTTTTACATACCTATTTACATAACTAAAAGAACGCTTTTCGATCGTATTTGATAAATTCTTGAATAATTTATCAGCTAAAGATTTATTAAATCTCTCAAGAATTTGTAATGCATTCTCAAGATTATCTAACTGAGATAATTCAACTATTATTTCAGGTGGTAGCTTTTCTTGAACGGCTAAATAAACAAGAATCTCAATTCTTGCATCAGCTAAATGATTATGTGTATGAAAAATACCTCCTGCTAATTTAATTAGTTTACCGTGATAACCAAAAAGAATTACAGTTTTGACTTTTTTTATTGCAGCATCAACTAATAATGGTCCTATCCAATTTCCAATTTTGATAATTGGCAAATTAACATTATAAGTTTTGGCCAAATTTAAACCATTTTCACCAATAACAAATACAACTTTCCCTTTAAAATCATTTTGAATTAACTTAGCTAGATTATTTTTAGCCTCTTTTAATTGATCAGGTGAAGCACTCGAGTAAGTCTCAGCAGAAGTACCAATAATAGATAATCCATCAACAATACCAAATGATTTATTACTAGTTCTTTCTGCTAAAAATGCCCCATTAGGAAAAATAATTTCTAATTTCAAATTAAAGCCAGCAGGAATGCTACCTAATAAATTCTCATATAAAACTCCTTTGGCAAAATTAGAAATGCATATCTCTGATGTATCTTCTTTTTTGCCTACACCAGATCCTGCAATAATATTTATTGGAATTGTTTGAACAGGATTATTAACAGAAATTCTTTCTAAAGAGGCTATTGTCCATATCTCCAAGTTTTGTGTAATGTCAAGATCTAATCCAGACTTTGCAAAGGTTATCCCTAATGCATGTGAGTCATCTTTCAATAAACCAACAGAATGAATCTCGATTTTTATTTCTTTTTTTTCATTAGGAATTTTTATTAGTTCATAATTCTTAAATGGTAACCCTACTAATTTTTTTAATGCTGACTTAGCAGCTCCAGCAACCCACAAAGGTAAAGAAAATCCTTTTTTCAAATCAAGTAATTGAAAAATATATAATGAGAACTAATCTAAGAATGACCTATTTCATAAAAAGTGGCCATACAGCAAAAATTATCATTGATGATTCCTGGACCAACACCAGTTCCAGAAAAAGTTTTACAAGCATTAAGTAAGCATCCAATAGGCCATCGTAGTAAAGAATTTCAAAATCTTGTAGAAAGTACAACTAAAAATTTACAGTGGCTTCATCAAACTCAAAATGATGTTCTAACAATCACTGGTAGTGGTACTGCCGCAATGGAAGCTGGAATAATAAATACCTTAAGTAAAGGAGATAAAGTAATTTGTGGAGAAAATGGAAAATTTGGCGAAAGATGGGTAAAAGTTGCTAAAGAATTTGGCCTAGAAGTAATAAAAATTGATTCCGAATGGGGTACTCCACTTGATCCAGAAGAATTTAAAAAAGTATTAGAAGAAGATAAACAAAAAGAAATAAAGGCGGTAATTTTGACTCATTCTGAAACCTCAACAGGTGTAATTAATGATCTAGAAACTATTAGTTCATATATTCGCGCACATAATACAGCTTTATCAATTGTTGACTGCGTTACAAGTCTTGGAGCTTGCAATGTACCAGTAGACGAATGGGAATTAGATATCGTTGCTTCAGGGTCACAAAAGGGATATATGATACCTCCAGGGCTTAGTTTTATAGCAATGAGCCAAAAAGCATGGGAAGCTGCAGAAAAATCTAATTTACCAAAATTTTATTTAAATTTAAAATCCTACAAAAAAAGTCTGTTAAGTAACAGTAATCCATATACTCCAGCAGTTAATTTGGTTTTTGCTTTAGAAGAAGCTTTAAAAATGATGAGAGAAGAAGGCTTAAATAACATTTTCTTCAGACACAATAAACATAAATTAGCAATGAGCAATGCTGTCAAGGCTTTGAATCTAAAATTATTCGCTGATGAAAAATACTTAAGCCCTTCAATTACTGCGGTAGAAACTGAAGGAATAGATGCTGAAGAATTTAGAAAAACTATAAAAAATAATTTTGATATTTTACTTGCTGGTGGTCAAGATCATATGAAGGGGAAAATATTTAGAATCGGCCACTTAGGTTACGTTAATGATAGAGACATTATTACGGTAGTTTCTGCAATTAGTAATACACTTCTCAACCTCGGTAAAATCACCACAGAACAAGCTGGTGAAGCATTAGTTGTGGCGTCTAGATATCTTGAAGAAACTTGAGTTAAGTACCTGGCTCTTCAACATTACCGCCTAATTCAACAATCCTTTTTCTCAGAACAATTGATTTTTTTTCGTCACCGTTGGTTTGAGCAATTGCAAGGGCAAACTCTAACTTTTCGAGCTGGTGGCCACCCTCAATAAAAGATAATTTTTTCTTTATGCGGTTTTTATTATCTTTGTATGAAATTTGCGAAGACATAAAAAATAATGCTTTAATTTATATTATGCCAACAAAAGGGGACATTACGAGAGGAAGTCAAAAATATTATTTGACTATAAACTTAAGCAAATAAATTTTTCTCTAATATTATGATCTAACATCACTAAAATTTATGCCAAACATAAATCTCATATATTACCTTCTTGCTGGCAGCATTTTTGGAGCTTTAGCTCTAAAAACAGGTATCCCTGCAGCTCCTCTTGCAGGCGCCTTAATAGGCGCAAGCATACTTAGTATCAGTGGCAAAGTTGATATTGCAGAGTGGCCAATAGGAACGAGAACAATTTTAGAAATCGGCATTGGAACAGTTATTGGTACATCATTAACCAAAGACTCATTAATGGATCTTCAAACCTTATGGAGACCTGCTATTTTAATAACTTTTACTTTAGTTATTACGGGATTAGCAATTGGATTATGGACAAGCAGATTACTTAATATCGATGTGATAACAACAATTCTTGGTGCAGCACCAGGAGGCATTAGCGGAATGAGTCTTGTAGGATCAGAGTATGGGGTAGGAGCTGCTGTCGCAACTCTTCACGCAGTAAGATTAATTACTGTGCTTCTAATTCTTCCTTTAGTTGTAAAATTCTTGAATATATTTGGAGTAATTAAATCTTAAATTTCTATAGACATATCCTCAAAAAAAGATATTTTTAAATAGAAAGATTATAAAAAATGAAGGGATTTAAAAAAGAATTAATTTTTATAACCCTAGGAGTATTAACTCCTCTTTCACTTCATACGTTAAAAGTAAATGCTGGATCATTTGGGGCTGAAATTTTCTGTACTATGAGAGATGGAGGTAATGATCATGAAAGTAGTTGGGATGCAGCATATACATATATAAAAAAGCAAAAAGGTGGAATTTTCAAAGTCTCACCTAAACAAGCAGCAGCCCAAATTACTGAAACAGTTATAAGAGAAAGAGAAAAATTTAGTTATTGCGTCGAATATTTAGACAATCTTCATCCAAATAGAAAACTAATAAGAGATTTAGAAAAAGAAGAAAAAAGAAAAGAAAAAGAAGCACAAGATAGAGAAAACAAAAGAAAAAAATTAGAAAAAGAATTAGAAGAAACTAATAAAGAAATTTCTGAAGAATTTACTGATGAAACACTTGATAGATATAGTTATTAATCAATTTTTGAAACAGATAATATTTTTTTTCCAAATTTCCTAAATACTATTTTGTATCTAAACACACTAAAACATATTTTTACTAGCAAATATACCCTAAAAAGGGTTAGTAATTATTGACTTTTATTATATTCAAGCCATTATTTATTTAATTAAATATTCTGAATGCATATTAATGATGCGGTGTTTTTAGAGGATTTATGTCCTAAGTTCAGATTGAGACAATGGCGAAAATCTATTCATAGGTTTACAGGAAAAAGTTGTATATATTGCGGAAAACCATCTGAATCTATTGACCATGTAATACCAAGATGCCAAGGAGGCTTGAGTACAACAGAAAACTGTGTCCCCGCATGTCTTTCATGTAATGGGGATAAATCAGATGAAAATGCCTTGTATTGGTACAGAAGACAAAAATTTTATGATCCTCGAAGAGCAATGGCTATAAGAGCTTGGTTAGAGGGAGATTTAAGATTAGCTATTAGATTACTGCAATGGGCTAATCCTAACTTTAAGGTAAAAAATAAAAATTACGAAAAAGATGAATCAGAATATAAGGCAGCTTGACTACCAAACATTACATATTTTTCTAGAGTTATAACTCTCACATATATTTTCCAATTCTTTTGGGGATTCTGGAAATATTAAAATTGTCGAAAATGCAAGAAGAAAGACAAATAATTTTTGGTAGAATTTAAAATTAACTAAACTAACTTCTTTCTCTATAAGACGGGGATAACTTTTGCTAAGAAAGAAAGTTTTTAATTTTACATCAGGCTTAAGAGCTGTCTTCATCTTTAATTAATACATATGTACTACTTTAACCCAGCATGAAGAAGCCTGCAAGTTTAATCGGAAATAAGAATAAATTTTTAATCTTAGGATGTGGTTTCAGCGGTAGTTATTTTGCAAAGACTATTAAAAAATTTGGTTGCACTGTTTTAACAAGCTCAAGATCTATAAGCAGTGATCCAAATAGTTTTGTTTTCAACAGTGAAAAAGGTGAGGTTCCTGATGCAAAAATTTTTGATGGGGTAACTCATATTCTTAGTTGCATACCTCCAGACAAAAATGGAAATGATCCAGTATTAAAAAATCTTAAAAATAAACTTAAAAGTTTGTCCCTTGAGTGGGTTGGGTATTTATCTACAACAGGAGTTTATGGGAATACCATGGGTAATTGGGTTTCTGAAATTGATGAACCAAAACCTTTTCAAAAAAGAAGTCATAAAAGGTTAAATTGTGAAAAAGAATGGATTGAATCTGGTTTACCTGTACAAATTTTTAGGTTACCCGGTATTTATGGACCTGGAAGATCCACTTTTGAGGCAATAAAAAATAAAAAAATTCGCGTTATATCCAAAAAAAATCAAGTATTTTCGAGAATTCATGTTGCTGACATTGCAAATGCAATTATCTATCTATTACAAAACAAAAATTCCTTAAAGTTTTACCAAATTATCAATATTGCAGATGATGAACCCTGTTCTCAATTAGAGGTCATTCAATATTGCTACGACTTACTTGGTTTAACAATGCCAAAACCAATATTATTTGAGGAGGCAAAAGAGCAATTATCACCTATCGCTCAATCTTTTTGGATGGAAAATAGAAGAGTTTCTAATAAACTTTTATGCGAAACACTCGGATATAAACTAATTTATAAAAACTATAAAATGGGCTTAAAAAATTGCTACCTGAATAGTTAAAAATATAAATTTAAAAAATTTTTATGAATTTTCAAAAAACAAATAAAATAGTATTAAGCGTAGGAGATGAGTCAGGTATTGGACCTGAAATAATCCTAAAAGCACTTTGTTCTAATCAGATACCAAAAAATATAGACTATATTTTAGTTGGATCAAAAAAAAATCTACAAAATACATATGAACATCTTAGATCATTAGGATTAGAAAACCTTGCAAATCCTAAAAATTTCAAGATACATGATCTTGAGATTTCTTCATCAGATAATGACTCTAAGTCAAGTTACGGCGATTCAAGTTTCCAATATTTAACAAAAGCAATAGAAATTGTAAAACAATTGCCCAATTCAGCACTTGTAACGGGACCAATTTGCAAGAAATCATGGTCTCTAGCAGGTCATTACTTCTCTGGTCAAACTGAAGTACTAGCTAAATCAACTGGAGTAAAAAACGTTGGCATGTTATTCACAGCTAAATCACCAATTACAGGTTGGAGATTTAATACTTTATTAGCTACAACCCACATAGCCCTTTCTGAGGTTCCCAAGAAATTAACTACAGAATTAATTCACTCTAAATTGGATCTTTTCAAAGATTTTTGTAATACTTATACGGATAAACCTAGCTTAAAAGTAGCAGGATTAAATCCTCACGCTGGAGAAGAGGGTATTTTAGGTCAAGAAGAAAAAGATTGGCTCAATGATGCGATAATTACTTGGAATGAAAAGAATAGAGGTATTGATTTATTAGGCCCTTTATCACCAGATAGTTGCTGGAATTCTTCTGTAAAAGCTTGGAATGACGAAAATGCCGAAAAACATGATGGCATTCTTGCTATGTATCATGATCAAGGCTTAATACCAATGAAAGTGATAGCTCTTAATTACTCAGTCAATACCACAATCGGTTTACCCTTTTTAAGAACATCTCCTGATCATGGAACAGGATTTGATATTGCGGGCAAAGGAATTGCTCAATCTCAGAGCATGATTGAGGCTATTAAAACTGCTGCAGAAATGACTCGCAATTCAAGACTGCTTAACACGCATTAAAACTTGACCAAATTCAACTGGAGTTCCATTTTCTACAAGAATCTCTACTATTTCAGCATTAAATTCAGATTCAATTTCATTCATTAACTTCATTGCTTCCAAAATACAAATAGTTTGACCGACCTTGACGTTATTCCCTACTTCGACAAATGGCTCCTCACCAGGCGCTGCAGCCCTATAAAATGTTCCAACCATAGGAGAAGTAATTTCAGTTAGATCAGAACGTCCTGGGGGTGCCACCGGAGGCGTTTCAGGCTCATTAACTACAGGAATATTATCATTAATAGTTTTTTGATTAGCAATTGTTTGCTTTTCAAATGCAGTATTAGAAACTAAATTATTAAAAACTTGGTTTTGATCAAATACATTCCTTTTTATTTCGAGTTTAAAATCTTCTCCCTCTAACGAGAACTCTTGTATATCACTTGTAGAGATTTTCTCTATTAAGCGATTTAAGTCATCATGATCTAATTTCATAGCCATTAATTTTCACGTCCAAGATAACTATCATTACGAGTATCAACTTTAATCATTTCTCCCACAGAAATAAATAAAGGAACCATAACTTGAGCACCTGTCTCTAGAATAGCTGGTTTCGTGCCCCCACTAGCAGTGTCTCCTTTAACTCCAGGATCAGTCTCTGTAACTTTCAAAGTAATAGATATTGGAAGGTCTACTTCTAAAACTTTACCATTATGGAAAATCACACTAACCTCCATTCCCTCCTTCAAATACTTTGCACCTTTACCGATTTGTTCAGAAGTGAGTCTTGTCTCTTCAAAACTTGTCATATCCATAAAAACATAATCACCAGACTCCACATAAGTATGCTGCAGGTTAGACTTCTCAAGGATAGCCTGCTGTACTGATTCTCCGGCTCGAAAAGTTTTTTCAACCACGTTGCCGCTTTGAACTGATTTTAATTTTGTTCGCACGAAAGCAGAACCCTTGCCAGGCTTGACATGTAGAAATTCTACAACACGCCAAACTTGTCCATCCAATTCGATGGAAGTACCTGTGCGAAAATCGTTACTGGAAATCATTCCTGTATTACATCCCCAAGGATCATAAACCTGCAAGAGTGCTATGCAAAAATTCTTATCAAATCAGAACAAACTTTTCTTAATTCTAACGATTGTTTTTTTACAGGTTTTTCTCTTAAAACCGATTCAAGTACTAGCTGATTTACCTACTGGAAATGCAGTAAAAGACCCCAGTGCAATCCTTAGAAACGCACTCCCTATCAAGCAAGTTGAGTTGCAAGAACTTCAACACAAATTAGAAGAGACGAGTGATCTTGTAAGAGGAGGAAGATGGCCCGCTCTTACAAAAACTGTTACAAAATGTCAATCTTTACTAAAAAAATACCAGAGTAAAATTATTCAAGAATTACCAAACGATAAAAAGAAAATTGCAGAAAAAACATTTTTAGAGCTCAAGGATAATTTTGATAGTCTTCAAGATTACTCTAAATCAAAGGATAAATACTCATTTATAACGACCCGAAGAGATGCTTTAGATAAAATAGGTGGATTAGAAGAATATTTTCTACCAAATGAATTCCCGTACTATATTCCCAAGGAATTTGATAATTTACCAAGATTGTTGGGCAGAGCAAAAGTAAATATAGAAACCTCAAAAGGAGATATGCAAGCTATTGTGGATGGATTTAATGCTCCGCTTACAGCAGGAGCATTTATAGATTTATCTTCAAAAAACTTCTACAAAGATTTACCTATCAACAGAGCAGAAGAATTTTTTGTACTCCAAACAGGTGATCCAATTGGTGAAGACATTGGTTACATAGATCCTGAAACAAACGAAGAACGTCACGTTCCCTTAGAAATTAGAATTCCTGATGAACAAGATACTTTTTATAATCAAACTTTTGAAGATTTAGGTCTTTACACAGAGACGCCAACATTACCCTTTGCAACGCTTGGAACTCTTGGATGGTCCCATTCAAATACAGCAGTTGATGATGGCTCATCGCAATTTTTCTTCTTTCTATATGAAGCAGAATTAAATCCAGCAGGTCGCAATTTAATTGACGGGAGAAATGCTGCATTTGGTTACGTAGTTGATGGATTTGACGTATTAGAAGAGCTTACTAAAGATGACACAATTATTTCAATTGATGTTTTAGAAGGGATTGAAAACCTCAAACTAAATGCATAAAGAAATATTAGAAGATATAGGGGAAAAAGAATTAATAAATAGGCTAGGGAAATTTATGCCTAAAAACCAAATTTCAGATGATTGCGCTTTAATTAAAACTAAAAATGAAAATTTACTTGTTAATACTGATTCTTTGGTAGAAAATGTTCATTTCAATGACATTACTATTTGTCCTGAAGACCTTGGTTGGAAAGCAGTCGTTAGCAACATCTCTGATTTATTATCCAGTGGAAGCAAGAAAACTATAGGTATTACAATAAGCCTAGTTCTGCCTGCTAGAACTGAGTGGATTTGGGTTGAAGAATTATACAAAGGAATTAATAAAGCTTTAAAAGAATATGGCGGCATAATTCTTGGAGGAGATTGCTCAAAGGGTAATGAAAAAATTATTTCAATTACGGCCTTTGGAATTCAAGGTGAACTTGAATTAAGAAGAAACGCATGTAAACCAGGAGATATAATCTTAACTACAGGAATTCATGGTCTTAGCAAACTGGGATTTTTGATTCAAAATAAAATCAATTTCAATAATGGATTTTCACTTAGTAAAAGATTAATTGTTAAGTCTATTGAACACTTTTGTCGTCCTAGAGTTTACCCAAATTTTCTGAATAATCTCCTCAAAACTCGCTCCAATAATAAAATAAGGAAAATAGGATGCACTGATAGCAGTGATGGTCTATTTCAAGCCTTACAAGATTTAGCAATAGCTAGCAACTGTAAAGCAATCATAAATTATGAAAAAGTACCCAAAGATAAGGATTGGCCTATAGGAGATAAATGGGACGAATATTATTTTTTTGGAGGAGAAGACTATGAACTAGTTTTCTCATTGCCAAAACTATGGGCAAAGAATTTGTCTAAACTTGATAAAGATATTAATGAAATAGGTTTTTTTGAAGATGGTGAACCATCGATAGAATTTAAAGATAATAAAAAAAACAAACTATTTAATAACAAACCTTTCAAGCATTTTTAATTATTCCCAATTTTTAGCAACAATCTCTGCTAAATCTACAACTCTCTGACTATAACCCCACTCATTGTCATACCATGCAAGAACCTTTACTAAGTTATCTCCGATACACATAGTTAGGTCACTATCTACAATTGATGACTCATTGGTACCAGCATAATCGCTTGACACTAATGGCTCATCTCCATACTTAATAATGCCTTTCATTGAGCTTAGAGATGCTTCCTTGAGAGCATTGTTGACTTCTTCAGTTGTGACAGATTTAGAAGATTCAAAAACGAAATCAACTGCTGAAACGTTAGGAGTTGGAACTCTCATTGCAATTCCTGTTAATTTACCTTTCATTTCCGGATATACCAGTGCTACTGCTTTTGCAGCTCCTGTAGAAGTAGGAACGATGTTTGTAGCAGCGGCTCTAGCCCTTCTTAGGTCTCTATGACTATTATCTAAAATTCTTTGATCCCCTGTATAACTATGAATTGTGGTCATCAAACCTTTGTTAATGCCAAAAGTTTGGTCTAAAACTTTTACTACTGGAGCTAAACAGTTCGTTGTACAACTAGCATTACTTAAAATATCATAGTCTTTGTGGTTATAGGTATCAGCATTAACTCCAACTACATAGGTACCAACGCCATCGCCTTTTCCAGGAGCAGTTAAGATAACTTTTTTTGCTCCTACCTCTAAGTGCTTACTTGCACCTACGTCTGTATTAAAAACTCCAGTAGATTCAATAACCAAATCTACACCCCAGTCTTTCCAAGGTAGATTCAAAGGGTTTCTATCCGAGAAACACTTAATTGTCTTGTTATTAATTACAAAAGTATCATCCGTATACTGAATATCAACACCGTCAAGTTGACCAAGGACTGAATCATACTTTAATAGATGAGCATTAGTCTTAGGATCTGAGGTCACGTTAATTCCAACTACTTCAATATTGGTGTAAGCGCCTCTACTAAGCCAACAACGCATAAAGTTTCGACCGATTCTGCCAAAGCCGTTAATTGCAACACGCAAAGTCATAACTAATAATTTCTAAATGATTAACCTAAGTTGCTGATCATACTGAATTTTGTGCAATAACGTAAGTTTTTTTTGATTTATTAAGCAAATAAGTCTAGTTTTGTATTAATTCAATAAAAAAAACATTTTTTTTTAAGAAAAAATAGCAAAATTTTACCTAGAAGTTATTTTGATTTAAGTAGAAAATAAACATTGGATAAAGAATTACTTTTAAAAAGTCATTTTCATTTTATTGGGATTGGAGGTATTGGGATGTCAGCATTAGCAATTGGTTTACTTAAAAAAGGTTGTTCAGTTTCAGGATCTGATTTAGTTAAAAACGATGAAACTAAAAAATTGGAAGAATTAGGTGTAATAATCTTTACTTCTCAAATTCGACAAAATATTGAATTTGTTATTTCAAAATTTACCAACAAATTGATTAATTTTGTTGTAAGTTCCGCCATCAAGCCAGAAAATGAAGAATTTTCGTACTGCAGAGAAAAAAATTTATCAATAAAACATCGTTCAGAGATACTTGCAATGCTAATGCGCAGTTATACAGCATTGGCGGTAGCCGGCAGCCACGGAAAAACATCAACCAGTACATTTCTATCTACAATACTGGAGTTATGTACACGTAATTCTTCTTCAATAACCGGAGGAATAATTCCTATTTACAACTCTAATTGTCATTTAGAAAATACAAAATACCTAGTAGCTGAAGTTGATGAATCTGATGGGACAATTAACAAATATAAGACTGATATCGGAATAATCAATAACATTGATTTTGATCATTGCGATCACTTTTCTAATTTAAATGAAGTCATATCTTCTTTTAAAAGTTTCGCTAAAAACTCTAAAAAATTACTTCTTAATTTTGATTGTGAAAACTCAAGAAATAATTTTACCTCTAATTGTAAGTGGTCAAACAATACGGCTAAAAACGTAGCTTATGCAATAATTCCGACTGAAATTAATTCAAAGTATACAATTGGAAAATATTATGAAAATGGAAACTTTATTAGTAGTTTAAATATTCCAATTCCAGGATTACACAATCTATCTAATATCACCGCAGCAATAGCAGCTTCAAGAATGATTGGAGTAGATTTTATAGAAATTAAGAAAAATATAAAATATCTAAAACTCCCAAAAAAAAGATTTGAATTTAGAGGCCAAATAGATGGAAGAAGTTTATATGATGATTATGCACATCACCCAAACGAAATAAAAGAGACGATTAACTTAGGAAGATTATTGATTCAGCAAAAACATAATAATGAATGTCAAAAAGTTAGATTAATAGCTATATTTCAACCTCATAGATACTCTCGAGTAAAGCAATTTTCAAAAGAATTCGCTGAAGAATTATCAAAAGCAGATGTTATTTATGTAACCAGTATTTATGCAGCAGGAGAAGGAAACGAAGATAAAATTACTTCGAAAATTATCACTGATCTGATTTACAAAAAAAATAAAAATGTTTGTTACATAAATAATTATTATGAAGTTACAAATAATTTTGATGAATTAACTCAAAAAGGGGATTTAATTTTGAATATGGGAGCTGGTGATTGTCATAATTTCTGGTCAATTTTAAATGAAAAAAAAAATAAAATTGATAACTAATTTATGAATAAAGAAATTTTTTCTGAAAACTTTAATTTAAGTAGTAATACAACTATAAAAGTGGGAGGAGTAGCTGAATATTTTGCTGAGCCAAAAAACATTAAAGAATTTTCATATCTAATAAAATGGGCTAATTTGAACAAAAAAAGATGCCAAATAATTGGCGCAGGTTCAAATCTTTTAATAAATAATATTTTCATAAAAGGCTTAGTTGTTTGTACAAAAAAATTGAAAT
>CACNMX010000024.1 GCA_902621675.1 uncultured Prochlorococcus sp.
TGTATCTGTAAATGGCCTTGATTGTTTAGCCGTTACTAAACTTGATGTGTTAGATGAATTAGATGAGATTCAAGTTTGCACTGCATATGATCTTGATGGAGAGGAAATAGACTACTTTCCTACAAATTCAGATGACTTAAAAAAATGTAAGCCAATCTTCAAAAAATTAAAAGGTTGGCAATGTTCAACTGCAGATTGCAGAAAACTATCTGATCTCCCAGAGAATGCTATGAATTATCTAAGATTTTTAGCTGAATTAATGGAGGTGCCAATTGCCATTGTCTCATTGGGGGCGAATAGAGATCAAACTATAGTAATTGAAGACCCAATACATGGTCCTAAAAGAGCACTGCTAAGGTAATTTAGTTCCATATTAATGAAAGAATCCTTTAGACATTTTGAACATAAAAAAGTTGATCTCATTGGTCTTGGAAACGCAATAGTAGATATTATTGTAAATATTGAAGATGAGTTTCTTGAGATAAATAATCTGGATAAAGGATCAATGAATCTAATTAATTCTGATGAATCTCAGAGATTGTTAGAAAATTGCAAAGTGATCAAACAAATTTCAGGTGGCTCCTCAGCAAATACCGTTGTTTCTTTAGCAGAATTAGGCAATCATGTGCAGTTTATAGGAAGAGTGAAAAATGATCAATTTGGTAATTTCTTTTCTGACGATATAAAAAAAAGTAAAACTATATTTAATACTCCACCAACTGTTGCAGGTGCTCCAACAGCTCATTCAATCATTTTGGTTACACCTGATGCACAAAGAACTATGTGCACTTACCTAGGAGCATCTGTAGAGTTTGAGCCAAAAGACATTGACTTTACTGTAATTAAGGAAAGTAAATACTTATATTTAGAAGGATATTTATGGGACAGCGAATTAGCTAAAAAAGCTTTTATTAAAGCCGCCCAAATTGCAAAACAATCTAATACAAAAATAATCCTTTCTTTGTCTGATTCATTTTGTGTAGATAGGCATCGTGAGAGTTTCTTGGAATTAATTTATGAATATGTAGATATCGTTTTTTGTAATGAATCCGAGGTGTTAAGTTTATTTAAAAATGATAAATTAGCAAGCTGCCAAGAAGACCTATCTTCCTTATGTGAATTAGTCATAGTAACTCTTGGAAGAAATGGTTCTCTCATAGTTAATAAAAATAATGTTGAAATAATTGAGTCAATAACGAAAGGCAAGATTATTGATACTACAGGAGCGGGAGATATCTATGCGGGAGGATTTATCCATGGATTAATAAACAATTGTTCCCTCAAAAAATGCGGAGAGATAGCTTCAATTTGTGCGGGGCAAATAATTACGCAATTAGGATCTAGATCGGATATTGATCTTAAAGAGTTAATAAAATAGATTTAATCAAATAGTCTTATTCAACCAGTCATAATATTTCATCTCAGCATGGTATTTTTTGTAAATAATTTGAGGGACATCATATGTGGAATTTTTATTCACGAAATCAATTAAACAATCTTTAAATTCTGGTTTACTTTTTATTGTAATTTCAAACTCTTTAGTTTCTTGAATATCATCATCCCACTCATAAACTGAAAAAATTTGCTTTATCGAAACACATGCTGCAAGTTTATTTTTTATTAGTAATTTAGCCATTCGCAAAGCATTTGCGTTACTTGATTCAGTTGTGATCATAACTAATACTTCCATAATGAATTAAACATCAATATTTTTTAATTATGTGATTTATCAAATTATGATATTGATCAAAAGAGTAAGAATAATCATTTTTAACTTTCGGCCTTTTAACCAAAAATAACTTCATTTTACTTCCAATAACTATACTCTCCCAGTTTTTCTGAGAATAACTTCCAGATTCTCTGCATAAAACATAATCTATCTCCCAAAAATCACAAAGTTTTTTTTCTAAAATGCTTCTATTTTTTTTACTCGGTTCAAGTATCGCTATGTTTGAATTTTGAATACATGATCCAAAAGCTTTAGTTATACTTTTACAAGTTGGAAGTACCCTTGTAAATACATTTGCTCCACAATTCATATAATAATCAGCTGTGTCGTTAAGGAATCTTGATCCTATTGCAAGAAGAATATTCTTATTCTCAATATCAACTTTATTTATATCCTTTAAATCATCAATATAAAAAAAATTATTAGTGTTATTTATGAGAGATTTCCTCTCAAATAGTAAAAGAGGTGTATTAATTTCTTCACATGCATTATTAAGATTTTTAGAAATTATTACCGCAAACGGATGAGTAGCATCGATAACGCATGTGATTTTATTTTTATTTATGAAATTAATTATTTGATCTTTATTATTTAATTTCCCCGTAATGATATGTAACTTTGGATTCTCAATATAAGCTTGCCCTGCTTTATAAGTTAAAACACTTGCAAAGACTGAATAATTTAGTTCAAGAAGCATATTAGCTATTACAGGTCCATCCGAAGTTCCTGATAGGATCCAAACATTTTTGTAGCAATTTCCTTGATTCTGCATCAGTATGTCTTTAATTAAATAGTAATAAGTAATGAATCATTGTTTAATTCAGGCGGTCATTAATAGCGCTCCCCAAATGAGGTATACCAAAGAAAACCAAACTCCAATTGCAGAAATGATTGTTAATTTTAAAGGATTACGTAGTGAAGATCCAACCAGAGATCTCAAGATCATAGGATGGGGAAATATTGCCCAAGAAATGGTAGATGAACTAAAGGAGGGGCAAAATATTGTTATTGAGGGACGTCTAAAGATGAATTCTGTCACTAGAAAAGACGGAACGAAAGAAAAGCAACCAGAACTAACTGCTTCAAAAATTCATCAAATATCGCCAGTTGATGTTATTAAGTCTGATCAAAAAGAAAATAATGAGTCATTTAAAAAAAAAGAAAGCAACAAAAATTCAAGTTGGGATAGTTCACCTTTAGTACCTGAAGTTGACGAAATACCTTTTTAAATCAAATTTCAACATTATTTTCTTGAACGCTTATAATTAATTTGCTTATTTTTCTTTCAAGTGCCGCAAGTTCGCTTCTGATTTCTGGCCATTTACCCTTATCAAGATTTTCTAATAGCCATGCTCTATCTTGATCAAGTTTAAAAATTAAATCTCCTTGATTTGCAGTTGTAGGATCTTGCATAATACTTGTTAGACAATTTAAAACTCATTCTACTAAATCAAAATGAAGAAATACCTATCGCCTGGAAACTTAATAGTAACCGCTGGGGGTATATTAGCTTTTGTAGGAATGACTGCTTATTTTACAGACTCAGTAAATTTAAGTGTACCTACTTTTTTTTATGGAGTACCTATTTTTTTAATTGGATTAGGTTTAAAGACTTCCGAAATACCGCCTGTAGAGTTGTTTGACAAGACAAATTTTTCGACAAATAAATTTAATAGACCAAAAGAATTAACTGCACTAGTTAAAGATGTCACAAGATGGAGATATGGGATAAAAGCTCATCTTGAATCGTCATTAGAATCTCTAAATTTGTGGGACGAGGATAATCCCCCTCAACTAAAAGAAATCGAAGAAATTACTAAGGAAGAAAAAAATGGTCTAAGAATGCGTTTCGAATTAAATGCTGTCCCTCTAGAAAAATGGATTGAAAAACAAGAAAGATTAAACAGGTTTTTCGTAAAAGGTCTTGAATCAGAATTTATTATCGACGATAATAAAAAAGAATTTGATTTTATTCTCTTTTATTGAATATAGGGATATATTTGTAAAAACCTAATTTCTCAATTCAATCAAGTTTTAATGAATTTTAATAATGAATGATTCTCAAAGAGTATCAATATTAAGTGAAGCACTCCCATATATACAAAGTTTCTCAGGTAGAAAAATTGTTATCAAATATGGTGGTTCTGTTATGGAGAATGATAATTTAAAAAATGCTTTTTTTAGAGACATAGCACTTTTATCAACCGTTGGGGTTTGTCCGATAGTAATTCATGGAGGTGGACCCGAGATTAATAATTGGTTAAAGAAATTAGAAATATCTCCTAAATTCGAAAATGGATTAAGAGTTACTGATCAAAAAACAATGGAAATTGTCGAGATGGTTCTAATGGGTAGAGTTAACAAACAAATTGTAAAAGGCATTAATAAAACTGGATCTTTAGCTGTGGGAATATCAGGTCTAGATGGCAACTTAATTCAATCTAGAGAACTAGGAGATGGGAGCCATGGGTTGGTGGGAGAGGTTACAAAAATCAATCCTGAGATATTAGATCCTCTTATTTCTAAAGGATATATCCCTATTATTTCTAGTATTGGATCAACCATAGAAGGTATTTCACATAATATTAATGCAGATTTTGTTGCTGGAGAAATTGCTGCTTCAATAAATGCAGAAAAACTTATTCTTCTTACTGATACTCAAGGTATTTTAAAAGAAAAAGATAACAAAAATAGTCTTATTGAAAAAACGAATCTCAAAGAGGCAAGAGATTTGATTGATAAAAAAATTGTGACTGAAGGTATGATTCCAAAGACAGAATGCTGTATCAGAGCTTTAGCACAAGGAGTCAAAGCAGCTCACATAATCGATGGAAGAATAGAACATTCATTACTTCTTGAGATTTTTACAAATTCTGGAATAGGTACAATGATTGTGGCCTAACCTATGAAAACTTATGAGCAAGTTTTAGAAACAGTAGAACTTGCTTTAGCTAAAGGTGAGTATCATTATTGTATTGAATTTCTTTTGCCCAAAATCGAATCGTTTCCTTTATCAAGCAAAGAGGGAGTAAATTTAAGAACAATTTTAATTACCGCTCTTTGTGGAGTTAATAAAAAGGAAGAGGCTAAAAGATTTTGTAAAGAACTTCTAAAATCTTACGATAATAAGACGAGAGAAAATGCAAAATATTTGATGGAAGTTATAGATTCTCCTGACATTAAAAAGCCAGAAAATTGGAACGTACAGTTTGAAAGCGACCCATCATTAAATAAAAAAACTTTTAAATCACTGCGCAAAAAAAAAGAGGGTTTGCAGAAAAAGAAATTTATTAATGTTACTGACACTCCGACTGGTGAAACAAAACCGTTTCAGAAAGGCTTTTCACTGATTATTTTTTTAATACTATTATTATTAATCCCACTCTTGAGTGGCTGCGTTAAAGTTGAAGATACCCTTGATCTTAGTGAACTTGATTCAATAAACAATAATTTAGTGATAGAAAGTAAATACATAAAGAAATTCGCTTGGCAATTAAGATTTGAAAAGCAAATGAAAGATATTTTCCCTGATGCAGAAATTGAACAATACGAATCAACCTTTTCCTTAAAACATAAAAATCTCAATCTAGAAGATGCAAAGCAAGTTCTTAAAATCACCCAAAATACCGCTGGAGAGTTAGCGGGAGCATCAACGAATATAGAAATTAATACTACTCAAAAAAACTTCATTTTTTTTAAAAGATACTTTTACAGGTTAGATTTGGATCTAAGTTCAATTCAAGGTGTTGATAATTTAGAACTCATTTTCAAAATTATTCACCCTAACAAAGCTAAGGTTACAGGTAAAAATAATTCAAATTTAGAAATCACAAAAAATCTAATAATTTGGAATTTAAATCAAGGGCAGCTAAATAGTCTTGAATTTTCTTTCTGGAGCCTCAACAAACTTTTGATTGGGATTTCTACTATTTTAGTAATTACTTTACTAGCTTATCTATTAAGATTCTATAGATTTAAATTAGGCACAGATTTGCCTCAACTTCCATCAAAGTAATCACAACTCTGCTGGATTAACATCAATTGTTAAAAAAACACTTTTTGGAATAAATTTCCACAATAATGACCTTTCTGGCAGAGGAACATTTGAATCTTCAGGACCATGTATTAATATCTGCCATCTAAATTTTTTGCCGACTTTAGCGATTAAACTAGGAGCAGGGCCAATTAACTTCCAGTTTTTTTTCTCACATAAATTGAGTAGATATTTTGCTAGTTTTATTGCAACTGATTCAGTTAATTCATAATTTTCGCCTGATAATTTAAGAAGGCAAATCTTACAAAATGGAAATAAATTAGCATCTTTTCTCAATCTCGAGTTTTCAATTAAGAATCTTTCATAATCTCTTTTCTGAAGATAAGAAATTACAGGATGGTTAGGTTTATATGTTTGAAAAATTACTTTTCCTTTTTTTTGAGCCCTGCCTGCCCTGCCGGCTAATTGTAAAAACAATTGTAATGATTTTTCTTCTGCCGAAATATCTGGGCGATGAAGCAATCCATCAGCTGCAATAACTACTGAAAGAGTAATATTAGGGATATCAATCCCTTTTGCCAACATTTGAGTCCCAACTAGAATATCGGCAGCGCCTTTAGAAAACTTTGAAAGAATATCTCTATGCCCATCCTTTCCTGAGGTTGTATCTCGATCAAAGCGAAGGACTCTTAAGTAAGGAAATTCTTCATTTAAAAACTCTATTACCCTTTGGGTCCCTATTCCAAAAGGTTTAAAGGCAGTTGAATGACAATCTGGGCAACGATTGATTAATCTCGATTTATGATCACACCAATGACAGCTTAACCATTTTTTTCCTTGTGAACCCAGATGCACTGATAAAGGAACATCACAGTTAGGGCAATTTATTATATGTCCACAATTTCTACAACTTAAAAAACCACTATGCCCTCTCCTAGGGATCAAAATTATTGCCTGCTCATTTTTTAATCGTAGTTGAGGAAGCAATTGTATTAATTCATTAGAAAAAATTTTCATATTCCCCTTTTTGAACTCATCCCTCATATCAATAATTCTTATTTCAGGAATCTCATTACTGGATATCCTTTGAATCATTCTTACCAATTTAAAATTCTTTTCAAAAATACACTTTTTCCAAGTCTTCATTGATGGGGTTGCACTCCCAAAAATTAACTTTGCAGAATTCCTTTTTACTATTTCAATAGCAATTTCTCTTGCGTCATAACAAGGCATAGGACTGTCCTGTTTATATGAAACATCATGTTCTTCATCCATTATTATTAATCCTAGATTTTTAATTGGAAGAAAAACCGCAGACCTTGTTCCTATTACTATTAAAGGTTCATTAGCATTAATAATTTTCTTCCAAACTTCAGTTCTATGAGTGAAAGAACAATTACTATGATATTCGTAAACAACATTATTAAATCGCCCACTAAACCTATCAATAAGTTGAGGAATAAGTCCAATTTCTGGGGCGAGTATCAAACAACTTTTTTTCTTAAGTAATTGATCTTCAGCAATTCTCATATAAACTTCTGTTTTACCTGAACCTGTTTCGCCCCATAGAAGAAGAACATCTCCTGGTTTCATTTTTTGAAATTTTTGAAATGCAATTTTTTGCTCATTTGTAGGATTTAGTTTTTTCGTTAGAATTTGATGGTTTAAAAAGGAATTTATTTTAGTATTTATATTTTTTTTTCTTTTAGTTTTAACAAGGTAATTTTTACTGACCATTGAGTTAATCAAAGTGTAATTAAAACCAGACTTTATTAATTCACTTTGCCAGTTACCTCTTTCGGGCAAAGTATCAATTAAAAAAAATTCTTTTTTTGTTAATTCTTTTTTCTTAATATCAAATTCTTTTTTAGTTTCAATCCATATTTGATCTTTTGAACCTTGAGAAAGGTTCTTATATTTACCAATCCAGCCAGGGGGAAATGCAGTTTTAAACATTTTTAAATTACTAACCATATAAAAAGAGGCAAGGGACTCTATCCACTCTCTCCAAGAGTCATTAATTATTTTTTTCTGCAAAATACTTTCAATAAATAAATACCTTATACTTCTCCCTCCAGTAATGTTTGATTCATCTTCATTAATTGTCGAAAAGTTTTGTTTAGAGATCACCAACCCATTCATTAATCTCCCTCTTAGTCTCACACTTACGATATCCCCAACTTCTGCACCAAGATTATTCCCATCTAAATAGTAAAAGCTTTCATTATTACTACCTGTATCAAGCAGAATTTCCAATTTATAGGAGATATTTAATAACTGATTACTTGCCGGCTTCAAAACTTTTTCTTAGTATTGGATTGTTGAACATTCCACAAAGTGTTTTTTGCACATTGTAAGTATCCTGCTCTTAAGGGAGACATGAAGCTTTGATCATTTACTGAAAATTCAAAAAATGATCTGCCTGTCTGAGAAATCCCAAGACTTTTTACTTTAGGTAATCTATAGCACTATTTAAATTTTTCAACAATTTCAAAAAACTTTTTTATTCAAATTCCTGAAAAAGTTCTTTTACAAATAAAGGGGGATTTACTACTAAATGTACAAATTAGCCCTAATTAAAATTTAATCTAGTTAAATTCACCGTAGAAAGGAGTAAATCATGTGTCCAGTTGCAGCAGAATCAAAGAATTCCAATCCCAGCTCAAAAAAAAAGATTAACAAAAAAATTAATACCAATTTAGAAACAGTAGTTGCAGAAGAAAGTAATCTCAATAGCCAAAGTTTAAAGACATCTTCTGATTCAATGGGAAGTGGAATAGAAACCAATAATGAATTTAGTGATTCTGAAGATGAGGATAAAGGCCTTGGGAACATAAAACTTGGCCCTAAAGGTATATACACTGAAGATTCAATAAGAGTTTACTTACAAGAAATTGGGAGAATTAGACTTTTAAGACCGGATGAAGAAATTGAACTTGCACGAAAAATTGCTGACTTACTCCAACTAGAAGAACTAGCTACTCAATATGAGTCAGAAAAAGGCCATTTCCCTTCTGTTAGAGAATGGGCTGAATTAATAGATATGCCTCTTTCAAAATTCAGGAGAAGACTGCTTTTAGGGAGAAGAGCTAAAGAAAAAATGGTTCAATCAAATTTAAGATTAGTCGTTTCGATAGCAAAAAAATATATGAATAGAGGATTATCATTTCAAGATTTAATACAAGAAGGTAGTTTAGGTCTGATTAGGGCAGCGGAAAAATTTGACCATGAAAAAGGTTATAAATTCTCTACTTATGCTACTTGGTGGATTCGCCAGGCTATTACCAGAGCAATCGCAGACCAAAGTAGGACTATAAGATTGCCAGTTCACTTATACGAGACAATATCCAGAATTAAAAAAACTACAAAAGTTCTTAGCCAAGAATTCGGAAGAAAACCAAGCGAAGAAGAAATAGCTGAGAGTATGGAAATGACAATTGAAAAATTAAGATTTATAGCTAAAAGCGCCCAACTTCCTATTTCTCTAGAAACTCCAATAGGTAAAGAAGAAGACTCAAGGCTTGGAGACTTTATAGAGGCTGATATAGAAAATCCAGAGCAAGATGTGTCTAAAACCTTATTAAGAGAAGATTTAGAGGGAGTCCTAGCAACTTTAAGTCCTAGGGAAAGAGATGTTCTTAGATTGAGATACGGAATTGATGACGGCAGAATGAAAACTCTTGAAGAAATTGGACAGATATTTGATGTAACAAGAGAAAGAATTAGACAAATAGAAGCAAAAGCCCTCAGAAAACTCAGACATCCAAATCGTAATGGGGTTTTAAAAGAATATATAAAATAAAAATAGTTAAATAAAATTTTCAGCTTTAAAAAGTTGCGAAAGAATAGCTTAAAATAAATCCTAATTATTTTAATCCAAACTCAAAAACAATATTTAATGACTAATTTTAAACTGAAAATAGCCAGTAGAAGGAGCAAACTAGCTATGGTGCAAACTTTATGGGTTAAAGATCAACTAGAAAAAAATGTTCCCAATTTAGAGGTATCCATAGAGGCAATGGCAACTCAAGGTGACAAAATTCTTGATGTAGCATTAGCAAAAATAGGTGACAAAGGATTATTTACAAAAGAACTTGAGGCACAAATGCTTGTAGGCCAAGCAGATATAGCGGTTCATTCTCTAAAAGATTTACCAACAAATTTGCCCAGTGGCCTTAAATTAGGATGTATCACAAAAAGGGAAGACCCTGCAGATGCTTTGGTAATAAGCAAAAAAAATTATTGCTATAAATTAGAAACATTACCTTCAGGTTCAATTGTGGGGACAAGCTCTCTTAGAAGACTTGCACAATTAAAAAATAAGTATCCACATCTTAATTTCAAAGATATCAGAGGAAATGTTATTACAAGAATAGAAAAACTAGATGCGGGAGAATTTGATTGCATAATTCTTGCTGCCGCCGGGTTAAAGAGATTAGGCTTTGAATCAAGAATTCATCAGATTATTCCAAATGAAATTTCTCTGCATGCCGTTGGGCAAGGAGCACTAGGCATTGAATGTAAATCTGATGATAAAAAAGTTTTAGAAATTATAAATGTCTTAGAAGATAAACCCACTAGTCAAAGATGTCTAGCTGAGAGGTCTTTTTTAAGAGAGCTTGAGGGTGGATGCCAAGTTCCAATAGGTGTTAATAGTAGTATTAAAAATGAAAAACTTCACCTCACGGGTATGGTAGCCTCCCTTGATGGAGAGAGGCTTATTAAAGATAAATGTATTGGCAACATTAATGATCCGGAAAAAATAGGTAAAGATCTCGCTAAAAAACTTAAGCTCCAGGGTGCCGACGAAATACTAAGCGAAATATTTGAGAAATTTAGAGAAAAATAAAATTAGTTAATTAACTAATTTAGGATCAATTTCTTTTTTGTATCTCGCTTCACAATCTTTAATTACTTCAATAGCTTCTTCTAAACCAAAAAAACCATTTACAGTACATGTTCCTGGTTTTTTTAAATCTTTGTAGTGTTCCCAATAATACTTAGTTTCCTTTAGCCAATGCTCTCCTAGGTCTTTAAAACTTGAGATATGATCCATTCTTTTATCATCTGCCAGAACTGCTATTACTTTATCATCCACCTCTCCTCCATCATCAAATTTCATCACCCCAATAATCCTAGCCTCGACAATAGACCCAGGAATCAATGGCTCAGTTACTCCAACAATTTCTATATCAAGAGGATCTCCATCTTCATCCCATGTCCTTGGTATACATCCATAAGCAAAAGGATAAGCAAGTGAAGAATAACCCACCCTATCAAGTTTAAGGTGACCTGTTTCTGTAATTAATTCATATTTATTTATTGTATTAGAATTCAATTCAACAATAGTGTTGACTATTAAATTTGAGCTATCAGTGAAAGCATTTAGTATATGCAATAGATTTGGTGTAACCCTACTTGGGGGTTGATTAAGATTTGCCATCAAGAAATATTTTTTGTTTATCTTACATCCTCACACCCAACCAAATTCTTTTAAAGTAATTTTTTAGCAAAAATCATTTAGTTTAGACCTTAAATGATTAATAAAATAGTTTGGTGATAGTTCTTCATTAGTTACAGCTCTTACCAACTCCATAGAATTAACTGATCTGCCATATTTATGTATGTTATTTTTTAACCAATGGATGATCTTTTGATATTCACCATTATCAATTAAATTATCTATTAAACCAACATCTCTCTCCATTTGATTAGAAATTTGTGCGCTTATAAGATGTCCTAACAAATATGAGGGGAAATATCCAAAAGCACCTTCGCTCCAATGAACATCTTGAAGACAACCTTCTGAATCATTAGATGGTTTTATTCCTAGGAGTTCACTATATCTTTTATTCCATTCTGTTGGAATATCTTCAGCAGGCAACCCTCCTTCAATTAAATCTATTTCAAGTTCTGTTCTTATTAATATATGTAAACCATAGGTCAATTCATCTGCCTCAACCCTATTTAATCCTGCTTCCAAATGATTAATAGATTTCCATAGATCAAAATAATTATTTAATTTACATCCAGCTGAAACAAATTTTTTAAAAAATCTTTTCGAAAAAGATTTTGATTTAACTATTCTATTTTCCCAAAATAATGATTGACTTTCATGAATACCCATAGAAGTTGCTTGACCTAAAGGCCAGGCAAACCATTGATGACTTTGTGATGGCAGACCTTGCTCGTAAATTGAATGTCCCCATTCATGTGCAGTTGCTAAAAAACTTGATAATGGCTCACCTTCAACAATTCTTGTCGTAATCCTGTAATCATTAGGTCCTAATGTTATTGAAAAAGGATGGGGCGATTTAGCAACAACAACTAGATCTTTATCTCTGCCAAACTCATCAAGTAATTCAGAACATAAATTATGCTGAGATTCTGGACTCAAATCCCAGTGATATTTCTTAGACTTATTAATTCCTCTAATCAAGTCTGGGAGAGTGTCTCTCAAAGGCTGAAACATTTTATTCAACCACTTTAAAGTTAATTCAGGCTCAAAGGGTTGGGCTAGAGTTTCCCATGGCGAATATTGATCTGATATTTGTTTTGCCTCTTCAATCCTTAATTTGACTAGTTCTTCGAAGAATGGGAGAAAAACCTTAAAATCTGATTTTTTCTTAGCTTCTTGCCAACTTTCATATCCTTTAGATTTTGCCTTTGCTAAAGACTCAACTAATTTAGGATCTAAATTTTTTGCTTTATTAAATTCCTTGATTAAAAGATTAATATTTCTTTGTTTAGCTCTAATAAATAGTTGATTACTGGAATTTTGTTCAGTATCTAATAATTCATTATTAGCGGCTTGTATTAAATTAGAAAATTCTTCAGAAGAATTTCTTCTATGCAAGATTTTTGCAATATAGGTAAGTTGTTCAGACCTCCAAGAAGCTCCTTTTTTGGGCATCCCAGTATTCTGATCCCAATAAAGTGTACTTTGGATTGAACCTAAAATCTGAGTTTCTTTAAGATAAGCCCCCAGCTTATTCCATTGAATTTCTGCCAAAAATTTATATATAAATTAAATTCATATTAAGATAAAAATTTTGATGTTTGCATAAAACATACTTCGTTTATCCATAATAGAGTATTAATTAATTGAGTTTTTACTTCTATGGAACAAATATTTTCAAAATTAGAATTCATAACTCATGGAGAGGGTTTTATTGACATAACTAATGATTTGAATTTATTTATTGAAAAAAATAGTTTTGATTCAGGAATTTTAAATTTAACTTCACTCCATACTAGTTGCAGCTTAACTATTAATGAGAATGCTGATCCAAACGTACTAAAAGACTTGAGAGAATATATGCAATCCATAGTCCCATATAATTCCTACTTAACTTTATCAAAAAGAAGAGAAGAAATTTCTTATAAACATTTTCAAGAAGGAGCTGACGATATGCCAGCACATATTAAAACATCCCTAACAAATACTTGTTTATCTTTAAGTTTTCAGGACAGTAATCTTATGCTTGGCACATGGCAAGCAGTGTATTTATGGGAACATAGATTTGATCAAAAAGAAAGGGTATTAAATGTACATATAATTGGTGAGAAAAGGCAAAATATTTATAATGTAATTAATAAAAACGAAAATTAATTATTTAATGGAACCATACCTTTTGCAAGATGAAGAATTAAAGGAATTAGTTGTAAAAATACCCGGCTGGGATATTAACAATGCACAAATTCAGAGAGAATTTAAATTTTCTAATTTTATTGAAGCCTTCTCATTTATGACTAAAGTAGCTTTAATCTGCGAAAAATATAACCATCATCCTAACTGGGAAAACGTTTATTCAAAAGTAATAATTAGTTTCAGTACTCATGATTTGGGGGGGCATAACAAATCTGGATCAAACATTAGCTTCAGAAATCAATAAAGTTTTCGATCAATAAAATTACAAATTTAAATTTCATTCAAAAAATTCGTCAAAATGTCTAAAAAGTTATTACCTGTTACGATTATTAGTGGATTTTTAGGTTCTGGCAAAACTACACTTTTGAATCATATTTTAAAAAATCAAGTTGGCCTTAAAACAGCTGTTTTGGTTAATGAATTTGGTGAGATAGGAATAGATAATGACTTAATAATAGAAGGCTCAGAAGATATGATCGAATTAAATAATGGCTGTATATGTTGCTCAATTAATGGTGAATTATTAAATACAGTATCAAAAGTCTTAGAAAGATCTGAAAAAATAGACTATTTGATTGTTGAGACTACTGGGCTAGCAGATCCATTGCCAGTAGCCATGACTTTTGCAGCTGGAGATCTTCGAGAAAAAGTAAGATTAGATTCAATAATCACTGTTATTGATGGAGAAAATTTTGATTTTGAAATTAATAATACAAGTGTCGCCTATTCTCAGATTTTATATGGAGATATCCTTCTCCTAAATAAATGTGATTTAGTCAACGAAGAACAATTAAAGAAAGTCGAAAAATTTATAAATAAAATAAAAAAAGAACCAAGGATATTGAGATCAACCAATAGTGAAGTTGGATTACAAACAATAATGAGTGTAGGTCTATTTGAGACAGATACTTTTAAATTCGATAAGGATAAAGAAGATGTAGA
>CACNMX010000025.1 GCA_902621675.1 uncultured Prochlorococcus sp.
TTGGTGGTCTCATCAGTACATAAATATTGCTGTTAAAACATTCAATTCATCATTTTTGTCTGAATTTTTCAATTGACAGTTTAAAATCAAACTATAAATTCTATAAAAAATGCCTCAAGCTTCAGAAATTGCCTGGTTAATCCCTGTTTTTCCACTCATTGGAGCAGTGCTTTCTGGCTTAGGCTTAATAAGCATCAACAAGAAAATTAATAATTCAAGAGAAATTGTTTCTGTAGGTCTAATTTCTTTTGTTGGGATTTCTGCGGTAATTAGTTATAAAGCTCTAATTGAACAAGTTAATGGTTATCAATCAGTAGAGAAATTATTTGTATGGGCCAATGCTGGGGATTTTACAATTCCAATGGGATTTGTCCTCGATCCACTGGGGAGTGTAATGCTTGCGCTTGTAACTACAATAACTTTGCTGGTAATGATTTATTCCCATGGTTACATGGCGCATGACAAAGGTTATGTGAGATTTTTTACATATTTAGCATTATTTAGTAGTTCAATGATGGGATTAATAGTTAGTCCGAATTTATTGGAAATTTATGTTTTTTGGGAATTAGTTGGAATGTGTTCTTATTTGTTGGTTGGTTTTTGGTATGACAGGGATGGTGCTGCCCACGCTGCACAAAAAGCATTTGTTGTTAATAGAGTGGGAGACTTTGGATTATTACTAGGAATTCTTGGCCTATTTTGGGCAACAAATAGTTTTGATTTTAATGAAATAGCCACTGGAATTTCTCAATCAATATCTGATAATTCGATACCTATTTGGGCTGCTTTATTGCTTTGTTTTTTAGTTTTTTTAGGCCCAATGGCAAAATCTGCTCAGTTTCCTCTTCATGTGTGGTTGCCTGATGCGATGGAAGGCCCGACACCTATTTCTGCACTCATCCATGCTGCAACAATGGTTGCCGCAGGCATATTTCTTGTAGCAAGACTTCAACCTTTGTATTCAATATTTCCCTCTATTCAGTTCATTATTGCTTTAGTTGGTACCATTACTTGTTTTTTAGGAGCCTCTATAGCTTTGACCCAAATGGATTTAAAAAAAGGTTTAGCTTACAGCACAGTCTCTCAGCTTGGGTATATGATGCTTGCAATGGGTTGTGGAGCACCAGTTGCGGGAATTTTTCATTTAGTGACTCATGCTTGCTTTAAAGCAATGCTCTTTTTGGGATCTGGTTCAGTAATACATGCTATGGAAGAAGTAGTTGGTCATCAGCCTGTATTAGCTCAAGATATGAGATTAATGGGCGGTTTAAGAAAAAAAATGCCATATACATCAACAACATTTTTAATAGGTTGCATAGCAATTAGTGGTATTCCCCCATTGGCAGGTTTTTGGAGTAAAGACGAGATCCTCGGAAATGCGTTTATATCATTTCCAGCTTTTTGGTTTATAGGACTTCTAACAGCTGGTATGACTGCTTTTTATATGTTTAGACTTTATTTCTTGACATTTGAAGGAGATTTCAGAGGGGAGGATAAAGAATTGCAAAAAGAGCTTCTAATAGCCTCTGAAACAAACCAAGATGAAGAAAATGAAGAACAGCATGAAGAGCATGGCTCTATTCATGAGTCACCCTGGTCAATGACATTTCCCTTAGTATTTCTAGCTGTACCGTCTCTAATTATCGGTTTTATGGGACTTCCATGGGATAGCAAAATTGCAAATTTACTAGATCCTGAAGAAGCAGAGACTGCTGCAAAAGCATTCGAATTAAAAGAATTTTTGCCTTTAGCCATAGCTTCAGTTCTTATTGCATCAGCTGGAATCATTATTGCTTATCAGGCATATTTTGTGAAAAAAATTAATTTATCAGTTTTATTTGCCGAAAAGTTTCCTAGTATCAACAGGTTTTTATCCAATAAATGGTATCTAGATGATATTAATGAAAAACTTTTTGTTAAGGGCAGTAGAAAACTTGCTAAAGAAGTCTTAGAGGTTGATTCTAAGGTTGTTGATGGCGTCGTAAATCTTACTGGACTAGTAACTTTAGGGAGTGGAGAAGGTTTAAAATATTTTGAGACAGGTAGGGCTCAATTTTATGCGCTTATTGTTTTTGGAGGAGTAATTCTACTAGTTGCTATATTTGGTATTCAATCTCCACAAGTAACTTAATTACAATTGTGTGTCTTCACTGTCCATTGGGGTGAAAAAATACAGAAAATTTCTAGACTTTATTTAAGATAAATTTCTTATTAAATTGAGCACTTATTTTTATACACATTTTGCGACACAAATGTTGGGAACTTTGGGAGCTGGATTGTCAAATTTTCCTTGGTTATCTGCTTCAATTTTATTCCCGATTGGTAGTGCATTTGTGATACCTTTTTTCCCAGATAAAGGGGATGGCAAAGAGGTGAGATGGTTTGCATTGTCTATTGCATTAATAACTTTTTTAATAACTGTAGGTTCATATATAAATGGCTTTGATATTAGTAATGAAAATGTTCAACTGAAAGAAAATATTAGCTGGCTCCCTGATTTAGGTCTTACTTGGTCTGTTGGCGCTGATGGCATGTCTATGCCGTTAATATTATTGACTAGTTTCATAACTGCTTTAGCAGTTCTTGCTGCATGGCCAGTCAAGTTCAAACCAAAGTTATTTTTCTTTTTGATATTGGTTATGGATGGTGGTCAAATCGCTGTGTTTGCAGTACAAGATATGCTTTTATTCTTTCTAACTTGGGAACTTGAGTTAATTCCCGTTTATTTATTATTGGCTATATGGGGTGGCAAAAATCGACAATATGCAGCAACAAAATTCATTATTTATACAGCTGGTAGTTCTATCTTCATTCTTCTTGCAGCATTAGCAATGGGTTTCTATGGTACAGAAATTCCTAACTTTGAGTTTTCTCACTTGGCAGCTCAAGATTTTAGTCAAAAATTCCAAATATTATGTTATATCGGGCTTTTAATTGCATTTGGAGTGAAACTACCAATAGTACCTCTTCATACTTGGCTTCCAGATGCTCATGGAGAGGCTACAGCTCCTGTTCATATGCTTCTTGCAGGAATTTTATTAAAGATGGGAGGATATGCTCTTTTAAGATTTAATGCACAATTATTACCCGTTGCTCATGCTCAATTTGCCCCATTATTAATAGTTCTAGGGGTAGTCAATATAATTTATGCTGCATTAACTTCTTTTGCTCAAAGAAATCTTAAAAGAAAAATTGCATATAGTTCGATAAGTCATATGGGTTTTGTTCTTATTGGGATAGGTAGTTTTAGTAGCCTTGGAACAAGCGGAGCAATGCTGCAAATGGTTAGTCATGGATTAATAGGAGCAAGTTTATTTTTTCTTGTTGGTGCCACCTATGACAGAACAAAGACTCTTAAACTTGATGAAATGAGTGGTGTAGGACAAAAAATGAGAATTATGTTTGCACTATGGACAGCTTGTTCTCTGGCTTCTTTGGCTTTGCCTGGTATGAGTGGATTTGTTTCCGAATTGATGGTATTTACAGGATTTGTTACTGATGAAGTGTATACACTCCCGTTTAGGGTAGTGATGGCATCTTTAGCTGCTATTGGTGTGATACTTACTCCTATTTATCTACTTTCAATGTTGCGAGAAATTTTCTTTGGTAAAGAAAATCCTAAATTAATCGAAGAACGAAAACTTATAGATGCAGAGCCAAGGGAAGTTTATATTATTGCCTGTTTACTTTTACCGATTATTGGAATAGGGTTGTACCCAAGATTAGTTACTGAAAGTTACATCGCTTCTATTAACAATTTGGTCGATCGAGATTTAACTGCAGTTAAAGGTGCTGTGAAAACAAATATTTTTTCAGGAACTAAAACAAATGACATCCTAAAAGCTCCAACATTATAATTTTTTAAATTAATGCAATATTGTTTGGCATTAAATAAATTAAAAGATATCTTGTGATTAGATTTTATTTATCTCAAAAATATCTTATTTCAATCCTATTGATAGGCAACAATTAGGGCCTAGATTGTTGATAAAGTTTCTTCAAGATGCCGCAGGGAGAGGTGAGCTTGATCCATGGGACATTGATGTAATAGGTGTAATTGATAACTTTTTAGAGCAATACTCACATACTTTTAACCATACTCCAAATAGTCAAATTTCATATCATAAGGATTTAGCTGAGACCAGCGAAGCATTTTTTGCGGCTTCCGTGCTAGTTAATCTTAAGGCTCAGGTTTTGGAGTCTGATGTTTTTAAAGAAAATTCTACCGATTTTGAAGATGAATTTGATTTGGATGATCAAGATTGGATTGATAAAGAATTTGATCTTCCAAAATATCCTGAAAAATATCTAAGGAGAAGATCAATTGCGCAACCAATTCTTAGACGTACAACAACATTGGGAGAACTTGTAAGTCAGTTAGAGTCCATAGCAGAAGTTATAGAAACCCAAGATCTTCTTCTCATGAAGAGAAAAAGAAATAAAAAATATTCTGATAGGGCTTTAATTTCTCAAGTAAAATCTTTAGCGCATCGCGAGAAACTTCCAGAAACCACTAAAGCATTAGGGAAATTTATTGACGGATGGGAAAAAGCATTACAATGGACAGATTTTGAATATTTAGTCAATAAATGGCAAACAGTAGTAAAAAATGATTTAGATAAAGATCGTTTGGGAGTTTTTTGGGCCCTGTTATTTTTATCATCTGAAAATAAAATTGAAATTAAACAAATTAATTCCTTATACGGCCCAATTCAAATTAAGAGAATAATACCTGATGGTGGCTTAGCTCAATTGCCCATAGAAAATCTTGAGGTAAGTAATGCCTCTTCCTCGGCTGCTTAGAAGCTTAATAGTTATAACGTATAATTTTAAAAAAAAGGTTTGAATTTATGAAGGCAATGATACTTGCGGCAGGTAAAGGCACACGTGTACAGCCTATTACGCATATTATTCCGAAACCGATGATTCCGATTTTGCAAAAACCTGTTATGGAGTTTCTCTTGGAACTTTTAAGAGAACATAACTTTAAAGAAATAATGGTAAATGTTTCTCATCTGGCTGAAGAAATTGAAAATTATTTTAGGGATGGGCAAAGATTTGGAGTAGAAATTGCTTATAGTTTCGAGGGAAGAATTGAAGATGGAGAATTAATAGGTGATGCTTTGGGATCTGCAGGAGGATTAAAAAAAATTCAGGATTTTCAAAATTTCTTTGATGAAACTTTTGTTGTTTTATGTGGTGATGCTTTAGTTGATTTAGATTTAACTCAAGCTGTTAAAAAACATAAGCAGAAAGGAGCTATTGCGAGTTTAATAACAAAGAAGGTAACTAAAGATCAAGTATCAAGTTACGGTGTCGTGGTTTCTGATGAAAATGGCCGAATAAAGGCTTTTCAGGAAAAGCCAACAGTTGATCAAGCTTTAAGTGACTCTATAAATACAGGAATTTATCTTTTCGAACCCGAAATTTTTAATTTCATACCTTCAGCAGAAAAATTTGATATTGGAGCCGATCTTTTCCCTAAACTTGTTGCCATGGATTTACCATTTTTTGCATTACCAATGGATTTTGAATGGGTAGATATTGGAAAAGTTCCCGATTATTGGAGTGCTATTAGAAATGTATTACAAGGTAAGGTAAGACAAGTGCAAATACCAGGTAAGGAAATTAAACCAGGAGTTTTTACCGGTTTGAATGTCGCCGCCAACTGGGAAAAGGTAAATATAACCGGGCCTGTTTATATAGGAGGCATGACTAGGATCGAGGATGGGGCAACTATTATTGGCCCTTCCATGATTGGACCAAGTTGTTGTATTTGCGAGGGCGCAACTATAGATAACTCAATTATTTTTGATTATTCTAAAATTGGTAAAGGTGTGAGACTAGTGGATAAGTTGGTGTTTGGTAAATATTGTGTTGGAAAAAATGGAGATCATTTTGATTTGCAAGATGCATCTTTAGACTGGTTAATAGCAGATTCAAGAAGATCTGATTTAACTGAGCCATCACCTCAGCAGAAAGCTATGGCAGAATTATTAGGTACTGATTTGATTAATATTCCAGACTAAGATTAGCTTTTTCAATAATCTCAGGAATTAAATGCTCTGCTTTTACGGCCATTAGATGAACACCATTTGCGATATTCATAAATTCATGAGCTTGTTCAGCTGCAATTTTTATACCTTCTTGTGATGGGTCTTTAGCATTTTTTAGACGATTTAAGATATTTTCAGGGATGTTTGCACCTGGAACGTATTTGTTTATAAAGAGAGCGTTTTTGTAAGACTTTAATAGGAATACTCCTGCAATTACTGGAATTTCAAGAGGCTTGCTAATTTTTTCACAAAACTCTATCAAATTTTCTTTATCCATAACCATTTGAGTTTGTATAAATCCAGCTCCAGCCTCTTTTTTCTTTCTCATTCTATTTTCTAGACTTCTTTTATTTCTGCAATTTGGATCAGCTGCAGCACCTGCAAAAATAAATGTTTTTTTATCAGAAAGTTCTCCTAGTGTAGGATCAATTCCTTTATTGAAAGCCTGAATTTGTTGAAGCAATCTGACTGACTCAAACTCATGCACGGCCTTTGCATCTTGTTGATCCCCAGCTTTTACTGAATCACCGGTAATGCATAATATGTTTCTAATTCCTAAAGCATTTGCTCCCAGAATGTCTGATTGTAAAGCAATTTTATTACGATCTCTGCAAGAAATTTGCATTACTGGTTCTATCCCATTTTCCAGTAATAGTTTGGACATTGCCAAGCTACACATTCTCATTACAGCTCTGCTTCCATCTGTAATGTTAACAGCATGTACCTTATCTTTCAAAAGTTGTGCTATCTTAAGAGATCTTATGGGGCTTCCACCTCTTGGCGGCATTACCTCTGCCGTAATTACCTTAGATTTTTTTTCTAAAGTCTGCTGAAGTTTTGATTTCAATTGCTTTTGTTTCCTAGTTGGTTAACAAGTGTACTGAGATTGCTAAACTTAATTAATATAAAAAAGGAACTGTTTAAATGCAAATGGTTGAAGAAGAAGTAAACAACATTGATATGATGGGTCTCTCAGCAAGAGAGATGGAAATCATTGATCTTGTAGCTGATGGGCTTACAAATCAAGAAATTGCGGTAAAACTAACTATTAGTAAAAGAACTGTTGATAATCATGTAAGTAATATGTTTACAAAAACTGGTTCTAAAAACAGAGTAGCACTTTTGAATTGGGCAATGGACAACGGCAAGATTTGTAGAGATGGATTTAATTGTTGTACACTCCCAGACTCTGATCAAAATTAGTGTGACCCTTTACTTTTTTTGTATCATTAGCCAAATCCATTAGACAATAATTTGTAGAACCTAATTCGAAAAGTTCAGCATATGCAATACATGCATCCTTGTCTGAATCAACAAATCTTAATATTCCTTCTTTATCGTAAAGACCATACATCTGAAGAAAATAACAATACTTTGCTTGAATATAAAGAAAATATAAAGGATGAGTGGTTCCTTTGACTAGTTACTTTTGAAAGTTGTTAAATAGTCTTCTTTCCATTCTGAAAAAGGTTTGTTGGCGAGACTGAAATTGGAGTAATGGGTCAGCCCAGTAATTTCTTTTGAGATAAAAGATGGTATATATAAATCTTCCTCTTCATTAGGAAGTTCAATTTCTGCAATTTCAAGTGGATAATTATTTTCTTTAAAGCAATCTATAATCCAAGATTTTTTTTCAATTTCTAGAAAGAATCTATCTTTTTTAATCGTATTTGTAAGATTTGACATTATTGTTTCAGCATCGCTTCGTGGAATGGAGTATTCAAATTCAAAGTTGGTAAACCCTTTGATATGTTTTTTAAGTGCAATTTTAGAGTTTTTGCCTATAAGCCTTACTCTAATAATCCAACCATCTAAACTTTTGGATAAATATCCTTGTTCAATATAAACTTTTTTATTTATGAATTCTTTCCAATTATCATTTTTTATAAGAAATCTTCTTTCTATCTCAAAGGCCATTTAATTTTTGAAATTTTTTGGAGACAAATCGCCTTTCCAATCTAATTTTTTTATTAGGGTATTATAGTAACTTGTGCTTTTTTTAAACTTTATTATTTTGCAGGGTGATTTTCCTTTTTTGATCTCACAATAATAATTTTCCTTAATGGTCATACATTTTGAACCGTCAGTCCATAATTTAATTTCCCCTTTACTTTTTTTTACTGGCTTAATGATTACTGTACTTGTATTAGGAATGACAATTGGTCTACTAGCTAAACTCATCGGGCATATAGGGTTAATAATCATTCCATCTATACTTGGATGTACTATTGGACCTCCTGCAGCCATTGAGTAGGCTGTTGAACCCGTAGTTGTAGCTACAATCAATCCATCACCTTTATATTCATTTACCTTCTCATTATCTATTTCAATTTGTATTTGGTTGGTCGGAGAAATATCTTCTTCAACGGATTTAAAATAAAAATCATTTAAGGCGTTATAGCTTTTTGTGATTTTTTTCTCAGAACTTTTCCCCTCAATACAAACATTGCAATTTAATCTATTACGAAAGTCAATTAAATATTCTTCGTTTTCAAGGATTTCAATAAAAGATTTGTCAAATAAAAATTCTTTCTCTTGAGTAAGAAACCCCAAATTACCTCCAATATTAATACTCAACAAAGGAATATCATAATCAGCTAATGCATTTGCACATTTTAGGAAGGTTCCATCTCCACCAAGAACTATGCCAATATTTGGTTGTGATTCTGAATTAGAAAAATATTTTTCAATTTCATCTTTATGAAAATCACTTTCAATCCTGTTTGATTTAATATTTTTTGCTTTAAGAACTTCTTCACAGAATTTTGAAGCCTCTTGAGCTATAGAACTATCTGAACGATATATAATGAGCACTAATGAAAGTTTCATTTAATGCTTTTACCATTTTAATAAATTAAAACTTTCCATATCTACAGTCACCCTATTCCTATAAAGAGATAATAATATAGCTAATCCAACGGCTGCTTCTGCGGCAGCAACAGTAATCACAAAAATTGTAAAAACTTGTCCTTGAATTAAATTATTATCAATATAGGAAGAAAACGCCATCAAGTTTATATTTACCGCATTGAGCATTAATTCAATGCTCATAAGAACTCTGACTGCATTTCTGCTATTTAATAATCCCCAAATACCAATGCAAAATAGTGCTGAAGAAACTATTAAAAAAGCTTGAAGAGGAATTGATTCTAAATTCATAATAAGAAACTCAAAAGGTTAATTTTTATTTGTAAGTAATGGTTCTGATGATTTTTCAATTAACTCTTGATCAACAGGTAGTCCAGTTGAAATATCTTTGCTCATTACGTCTCTTCTAGCTAAAACAATAGCCCCAATCATTGCCATTAAAAGTAAGACTGAAGCTACTTCAAATGGGAGTAAATAATCACTAAAAAGATGTTCACCAATCCTAATAGTTGATTCTTCGCCAATAGAATTTTGAGGACTTGATAGGCTCCACACATTGGTCAAGTCAACTCTTATTAAGAGGCTTAGAAGGGTTAAACATATTGATGTTGATATAACTCTTCTCGAGTTAATGTCATTGATAGGCTTTAAATCCTCTTTTTTATTGACTAGCATTATCGCAAAAATTATTAATACATTCACTGCACCCACATAAACTAAAACTTGAGCCGCAGCAACAAAACTTGCATTTAATAGAAGATATAATCCTGCAACACTCATGAAAACTCCACCAAGTAGAAAGGCTGAATAAACAATACTTTCGAGCAACACAACACCTAGTGCTCCAATAATTACAACTAAAGATAAAACTGTAAAACAAATAAATTGTGTTGTTATGGCAATGGACATAAATTATGGAAATTAATTAGTTGGATTAGAAACTTTATCTTTATTTTCATTGGATTCAGGCCTCATCCAATCATAAACTTCTTCAGGTAATTTACCAACTCTTGAATCTGAAGCTGGGATTTCATGAGGGTCCATGACACCTTTAGGAAGATAGGCAAGTTCTCTTAGAGGTTTAACTGAAGGATCTGTTGTAACATTTGTGGGTAGTCTGCCAAGTGCGACATTATCGAAATTTAAATTGTGTCTGTCAAAAGTAGCTAATTCATATTCTTCGGTCATTGATAGACAATTAGTTGGGCAATATTCAACACAATTTCCGCAAAAAATACAAACTCCAAAATCTATTGAATAATTTCTAAGTTCCTTTTTTTTGGTTTCTTTATTCATTACCCAATCAACTACTGGGAGATTTATGGGACATACTCTCACACAAACTTCACAAGCAATACATTTATCAAATTCATAATGTATCCTTCCTCTATATCTTTCAGAAGGTATTAATTTTTCATATGGATATTGAACAGTAACAGGTCTTCTTCGAAGATGATCAAAAGTTACCGATATACCATTGTATAAATATTTACCAGCATTAAATGCTTCTTTTATATAGCTATTTATTTGTTGAAGGAAATTGTTCATTTCGAAAAATTTACTTAGTTATTTTATTTTAGTGGAATAATTTTGGATTTAAGTATTTTTACTTAAAATTAACCACCAAAGAATTGCGGAAAAGCAAGTTTTAATCCTGCTGTTATCAAAAGATTAGCAAGAGAAATTGGTAGAAGAAACTTCCATCCGAGATCTAAAAGTTGATCTATTCTTACTCTAGGAGTTGTCCAACGTAATAATATTGCAATAAAAACTAAAAGATATGCTTTCAGTACAGTCATTACAATTCCTATTGATGCAGTGAAAACCTGAATAAAGGGTGCATTAATAGGTAAATTAAGAAACTTAGCTATTAATTCAACTGGAATAGGAAAACCCCATCCTCCCAAATAAAGTATTGAAACCAATAAAGCGGAAAGAATTAAATTAATGTAACTACCCAGGTAGAACAAGGCGAATTTCATCCCTGCATATTCAGTTTGATATCCCGCAACTAATTCTTCTTCAGCTTCGGGTAAGTCAAATGGAAGTCTCTCACATTCTGCAAGAGCACAAATCCAAAAGACAATAAAACCAACTGGTTGTCTCCATATATTCCAACTTAGGATTCCAGCACCACTTTGTTGGTTGACAATGTCGATAGTACTTAGAGAATTTGTCATTAGTACGATAGCCAGTACAGATAAAGCTAAAGGAATTTCATAACTTATTGATTGAGCCGCTGCTCTTAAACCTCCTAATAAAGAATACTTATTATTTGATGCGTATCCGCTCATAAGAAGGCCAATTGGCTGAATACTGCTTAAAGCAATCCATAGGAAAATTCCAATGCCAACGTTACTTATTAAAAGATTTTGTCCAAAAGGAACAATTAGCCAGGACAGAATCACTGGGACAAGAACTAATATAGGTCCTGCAGTGAAGAGAATCCCATCCGCTTTGGCAGGAATAATATCTTCTTTGACAAGTAACTTAAGACCATCTGCAATTGGTTGGAGGACGCCGAGCGCTCCAGCATATTCTGGACCTATTCTTTGTTGAGCAGCAGCAGATATTTTTCTTTCAAGCCAAACTGTTACTAAAACGCCAACAACTGCTGCTACCAAAACCAAAAGCATAGGAAGAGGGAGCCATATTATATGAGCGATTTCGCTGGAAAGGCCAAAACCTTTCAAGAATTCATTAAAACTATATTCGAGATCTAGTCCGTATTCCAAAATTTTTATGTTATTTACTTAATAGATTAACTCTTCACAAACAATATGTGTGTTTTTTATGAAAAGCTGCAAATATTATTCTCTGTTTTCTAAGCTGATCCAATCTCTTGGTGCTGAACCTGTATAGATTTGCGATGGTCTGAAAATTCTATTTGCTCCAAGTTGCTCTCTCCAATGAGCTAACCAACCAGCCACTCTAGATATGGCAAAAATTGGAGTAAATAAATCACGAGGAATACCAAGTTTCCTATAAACAAGACCAGAATAAAAATCCACGTTAGGGAATATACCCTTAGGTCCAAGTCTTGGTATTGCCTCTGCCTCAAGTGATTTAGCAACTTCATACATTTCATCTGCTCCAAATCTAATAAAAAGTTCTTCTGCAAGTTTTTGAAGAATTATTGCTCTGGGATCTTTGACTTTATATTCTCTGTGGCCGAAGCCCATTATCTTACTTTTATTTTTTATTGCATTATCTAAAAAAGACCCGGCATTCTCTGGGGTTTTAATCTCTTCTAACATCGCAATCACATCCTCGTTTGCTCCTCCATGCAATGGCCCAGCCAGGGTTCCTACTGCAGAGGCGATTACAGCATATGGATCTGTAAGGGTACTTGCAGTCACTCTAGCGCTAAATGTACTTGCGTTTAAACTATGTTCGGCATGTAAAATTAAGCACCTATCAAAAACTTTTGCGGCTATAGGATCTTGTTCTTTTTCAGTCAACATGTAAAGAAAATTTGATGAGTAAGTTAGATCATCCCTAGGTTGAATTGGGTCTTGTCCTTTTCTAATAAGTTGAAACGCTGCAATCATTGTGGGTATTTTTGCAATTAGTCTTATGACTGCGTTGTAGATGTAATTAGGATCATCTATAGCTCTACGCGAATAGAAGAGCCCCAAAGAAGCCGCACTAGATTGAAGAGCATCCATAGGATGCCCAGTTGCAGGGAAACATTTCATCATATCTCTGACTCTAAAACTTAACCTTCGATGCATCTGAACTTCTTGTTCGAAATCTCTTAGTTGAATAGCTGTGGGCAATTCACCCCAAATCAATAGGTAAGCAGTTTCTAAAAAACTGCTTTTTTTGGATAGTTCCTCAATGGAATAGCCTCTGTATAATAATTTACCTTTGTTGCCGTCAATATCGCATATAGATGAATTAGTAACTGGGACACCCTCTAATCCTGGTTTTAAAATTAGTTTGTTACTGTCCAATTGCTTAATTCAATATTAAATACTTATAGATTAAAGATAGTCAAATAATTTTTAATTAACCACAAGATATTAACTTCGCAAAAAATTAAAATCATTGTTTTTGAAGCTTGTTTGAATAAATTTAATTTAAAGAATGTTTAATATTGTTTCTCTGTAAATAATTGGATTTTTTTCAGGAATAGACTGACTTATGATTTCTAGCGATTCCTCATTCGATATTTTTA
>CACNMX010000026.1 GCA_902621675.1 uncultured Prochlorococcus sp.
GCTTCTATGATTGCGACTTTTGCTCCATAACTAGCCGCACGTTTAGCCGCCGCGAGTCCTCCAGATCCAGCGCCAACAACAATTAAATCAAATTCCAAGACTTTTTTAATCAATTATTATAACGTTAGTTTATAGCTTTAATTCAAATAATGAATAGGATTTTGACATGGGATGATTTAAATAAATTTGAAGTTGAAGATCTTGATAGAGTCCATGGCATAAATAATTCCTACGCAAATTTAAGATTATTTGGGCATAGTGAAAATGATGTATTAGTTACCCTCTATAGGGATAGGCATTCTTGGTGTCCTTACTGTCAGAAGATATGGTTATGGCTTGAATTTAAGAAAATTCCATACAGAGTCAAGAAAATAAATATGTTTTGCTACGGCCAAAAAGAAAGTTGGTTCCTTGAAAAAGTCAGATCAGGGAAATTACCTGCAATTGAATTCAAAGGGCAATTTATAACTGAAAGCGACGATATAATAGCTTTCTTAGAAAATGAATTTGGAGCACTTGGATCTTTCATAACATCTAGCCACCTTATCAAAATTCGAGAGTTAGAAAGAGAAATTTTCAGATGCTGGTGTAATTGGCTCTGCCGAGAAAGCTTTAATTTTATAGATAACTCTTTTAGAAAAAAAAGATTTAAAGAATCCATTTCTAAACTCGATGAAATCTTAAGTAGCTCAAAATCAGGGTTTATTGATCCATCAGTTTCTAAAACGGGTGACATAGAGCCTGGTGTTGGAGATATAATTTTTATTCCTTATGTGGAGAGAATGAATGCATCACTTATTTATTATAAAGGGTTTAATTTAAGATCTAATTACCGTCTTATAGATAAATGGCTTACCCTTTTTGAAGGGACAAGTGCTTATAGAGGCACTCAAGGAGATTTTCATACTCATTCTCATGATTTACCCCCACAAATGGGAGGCTGCTATAAAGAAAGCAATGAACAACAGATTACTTTCTCTAAGCTAATTGATACTGGGGAGGGTTTAGGTAATTATGAATTAAACCAAAATTATGAGTCAAAATACTATGCAACAATTGCTCTTAAAAGAGTGATAAAGCATAAAGACAATTTACTAAAGGTAAACCCATACAATAAAGAATCCTTTGAAGAATCATTGAGATCAGCTTTGAGCTATATGATCACAGGTGAAGTATTAATCCCGAAAAAACTTTCAGGAATCTCTCTAAGATACTTAAAAAATAGAATCTCAGTTCCAAGAGATATGCCAATTATTTCAGCAAGGTTATTAAGGCAATCATTAAATAAAATTGAATCGCTTAGTGATATCAATGAAATAGATGAGATACCTTTCAGGCATAGATATGATCAAGATCCTATAAATTTCATTTCTAGTGATTAGTAAAACTATAAATTTTTTCTTGAATCTATTTGAAGTAAATCTCTTATTTTTTGAACTTGACTTGCAATATTTGGATCAATAGATAATTTTTTTTCAACTTGTTCAATAGCATACATAACTGTTGTATGGTCCTTACCCCCAAACTCATCTCCAATTCTTGGGAGGCTTAGATCCGTACCATGTCTCATAAGATACATACCTATTTGCCTAGCTTGACTTACTGGTTTTCTCCTACTTGAACTGATCAATTCATCAGTAGAAACTTTAAAGAAATCAGACACTTTATTAATAACTTGTTTTGGAGTAACAACTACTCCAACACTATTAGGATCAAGCATTGGAGCAATTGATTGAACTGTCATGGGCAAGCCTGTTATTGATGCAAATGCAACAGCTCTAGTAAATGCCCCTTCCAATTCTCGAATATTCGAAGTGAACCTTCCTGCTATAAATTGAATTAAATCTCTTGGAAGACTCATCCTCTCTTGTTCTGCCTTTTTTTGAAGGATGGCTGTCCTCGTCTCAAGGTCAGGTGGTTGAATATCTGCGGTCATACCCATTGAGAACCTAGAAATTAATCTCTCTTGAATTCCCGACAATTGATTTGGTGGTCTGTCACTTGCAATAACTATTTGACTTCCTGATTCGTGAAGTGCGTTAAAAGTATGAAAGAATTCTTCCTGTGTATACTCTTTGCCTTCTAAGAACTGTATATCGTCTATTAAAATCAAATCTACATTTCTATATTTATCTCGAATAGCTGTCATTCCATCTCTTCGAATACCACTAATAACATCATTCGTAAAAGTCTCAGTAGATACATATTTAACTTTTGCTTCTGGATCTATTTCTACTCGATAGTGACCTATTGCTTGCATTAAATGAGTCTTACCAAGACCTACTCCTCCACAAATAAATAATGGATTGAATTCTCTGCCAGGAGATTCGGCAACGGCTAAAGCTGCGGCATGAGCCAACCTACTATTTGGACCTACAACAAATCTTTTAAATACGTAGCGAAAATTTAAACCATTAGGATTTTTGAATTGATTTTTTGAAGAATTATTTTGATTAATACTAGAAAAAGATTTTGTTTTATTATGAACGTTCTGTTCGCTAGATTTATCTTCATTTGTTAAGTCGCTGCTGGTATTCGTTTCAGATTTAAAAATAACTTTTACATCATGACCGCAGATTTCCTTTGCAGCTTTTTCAATAGTTTCACAATAATTCTTTCTCAACCAATCACTAGAAAATGTATTTGGGGCGATTAAAGTTAATAAGCCATTTTCAAAACAATTAAATTTAGCAGGCCTTATCCATGTCTCAAATGAAGGCTTACTTAAAGATTTTTGGAGTGATTGTTGAACTTCCGCCCAAATAGGATTAGTTGCTTGCAAAGTTTTATTCTATAGATTATTAATCTAGTTGGAATTTAATAATTGGCCATTATCAAATCACAAGATCACGACAAATTTAAAATTATTTAACAAAGTATCGACTAAATTTATAAAAATAAATTTTATATTTTTTTATGGGCATATAATTATTTTAAATTTCACTAAATTATTGGATAAAGCATTACTTGTTATCATGGCGAAATGGCATGGTTTTGGAAGATGCAAAACAAGATTATCAAAAGATATAGGTAAAAGTAATTCGGCGAAAGTACAAAGTGTAATGACAAAACACACAATTTCAGTCGCAAAATTTCTTCAAGAAAATAAACTGCTTGATATTTCTATTGCCATAACTGGTTTGGGATTAGGAAATTGTAGAAAATGGTCTAAAGAATTAGGCATTAAAAAATTTAATTTGCAGGGGAAAGGCTGCTTGGGAGAAAAAATGAAACGGCAAATAATTATCAACAAAAAATTTTGTGCTAAAAATAAGATCAAAAATATGATTTTTATTGGTACTGACCTTCCAGATTTATGCCATCAAGACTTATTAAATACTCTAAAAGAGCTTCAACATAATGATCTTATTTTAGGACCATCTAACGATGGAGGATATTGGCTTATTGGTTTATCAGAAAAAATAATGTTATCACATACATATTTACCTTTTATCAACATAAAGTGGGGGACAGTAAATGTTCTTCAAAATACAATTGATAATTTTGCTTCTAAAAAATTAAAATATAAGTTTTTAGAAAAAAAAATAGATATAGATACAATTATTGATATTGAAAATAGAAAGTAATCGACTTGTCAAAAATTTCAATTATCATTCCAACTATTAATGAAGCAAGTAATTTGCCATTATTGCTTTCAGACTTATCAAGTATTCAGAAAGAGGGCGAAATCATAATTGTTGATTCTGGAAGTGAAGATAAAACTATTGATGTGGCAAATATTTATGGAGCGAAAGTATTTATATCCAAAGAAAGGAATCGAGGTTTACAATTAGATATTGGAGCTAAAAATTCAAAAGGAGAGTGGCTCATATTTTTACATGCAGATACAAGATTAACTCATGATTGGTTTAAAAAAATAAATTCATATTTAAAGGGAAACAAGAATAGTATTTACTATTTTGAATTTAAAATTAATCACAAAAAGATAATTTATAGAGTTCTCGAAACTCTCGTGAATTTTAGAAGTAAATTTTTTAAACAACCTTATGGTGATCAAGGTTTGATAATTCATAGAACTACCTACTTTAAGAATAATGGTTTTAGAAAAATACCTTTGATGGAAGATGTTGATTTTTTAAGGAGATTAAACAAAAAAAAAGATTTAAAACAATTAAATTTACCTATTTTTATAAGTTCAAGAAAATGGGAACGAACTAATATTTTTCTCCAAGCAATTAAGAACTGGCAATTTAGAAGAAGATGGTTAAAAGGCGAATCGTTAAAATCTATATATTCTGACTACTACCAAAAATGATTAATTTGCATACCAAAAAGCACATTTAGAGCCTCTAGGTTCTAATGTCCAACCTTGTCTTTTATAAAATGAAACCACTTCGGCATCAGCAAAAAGGGTTACTTTAGAAATTCCAATATTTTTCAATTCTTTTAGGATATATTTCATTAACTCTTTACCCAATCCAAGTCCTTGATAGACAGGGTTAATAGCCACATCCCAAACTGTTGCTTCTAGAATTCCATCGCCAGTACATCTGGCAAATCCTACTAATCTGGGGAATTTATCATCATGACGCCATAAACCAACCACCAAAATACTGAAATCTAAAGCTCTTTTTACCCTCCTTATAGGCCTTCTGCTCCAACCAACAGTTTGCAAAAGTTGATCTAGTTCTATGAGATCTAAATCTTTATTTTTACTACATACAAATATTTCTTCTTTATTTGTTTGAGTGAACTCATAAGAATTTAAACCATAGAAATCTATCAGCTCCTCCCTTGATAAAGTGTTTGATTTTTTTATTAACGATCCTTGGTTTCTAAAAATCATTAAAAATTCACGAATCCTTTTTGTTGAAGCTCAGAGAGCTGAAAATATAAACCCTTTTTCAGTCTCAATTCACTATGTGTTCCCTCTTCAACTAATGATCCACCTTTTAAGACTAAGATCTTATCAGATCTTTCAATAGTGGCTAATCTATGAGCTATTACTAATGCTGTTCTTTTTGACAGAATTCTCTCAAGATCTTTCTGCAAAGTAGCCTCTGTAGAGGGATCCATAAACGCTGTTGCTTCGTCCATTATTAAAACAACAGGATTTCTAATCGCTACTCGAGCTACTGAAAGAAGTTGTCTCTCTCCAGAAGAAAGATTTCCCCCTCTTTCTCTTAGTAAGGTGTTCAAGCCTTCTGGTAATTTTTGTAATAAATTATCTAACCCTAATTCGTTACAAAAATTTTCTAATTCAAGATTGTCTACATTGGAATTTAGTTTTAAATTATCTGCGACATTTCCACTAAAGATAAATGTATCTTGCAAAACTACTCCTAACATATTTCTAAGAGTTGCAATAGGAATATCTTTGATATTTATGTCGTCGATTAAAATTTGGCCTGACTGAGGCTCATATAATCTACATAATAGTCTTATTATGGTGGTTTTACCTGAACCAGTTGGCCCTACAAAAGCCACATGCTCTCCTGGATTGATCTTGAAAGATAAATTCTTTATAATATGTTCTCCTTCGTTGTAGAAAAAATTAACATTTTTGAATTCAATTTTGCCATAAAATTTTTTATTTACATTTTCAGCATTTTCTAAAAAATGTTTTGCGGAAGTAGAGTCCTTTATCTGTATTTCTTCATCCAATAATTCGTTTATTCTTTCAACAGCTGTTAAACCTCCTTGTATTTGAGTAAATCTTTCTGCAAGCTGCCTAAGAGGTTCAAAAAGTCTTTGGGAATATAAAATAAAAGTTGTTAATGTTCCTAAACCAATATTTCCAGAAGTAACAAGATAACCTCCAACTGCTAAAACCAAGGAAACTGCGGCAAGAGAAATCCATTCTATAAATGCCGAAATACTACTGTCATAAAATATTGTTCCATTAACTGCTTTCTTATAAGCAACTCCAGTTTTGGAAAATTTCTTACTATTAAATGCCTCTCTTCTGAACATCTGAACGACTTCTAAACCTTGAAGATTCTCTTGAAAATCAGAGTTGAGTTGAGACAATTCTTCTCTTACTTGATAATTGGCTCTTCTATAACGTTTTTGAAGCCAAATAATAAAATATGAAACTGGGATTTGAGTCAAAAGTAATAAAATTGCAAGTCCTCTATCAATTGACAGCATTGTCATAGAAATTACTATTAGACTGACGAAGTCAGCAACGACTCCAACTGCTCCACTACCAAAAACTTCGGCTAAAGCATCGACATCATTTGTTAATCTCGTTAATAATTTACCTACAGGCATTTTATCGTGATACTTAAGAGATAAAGATATTGAATGATCAAAAAGTTCTCTTCTTATTCTTGCTGTCAAACGTTGTCCTACTGCTTGGATATTGTAAGTTTGGTATCCCTGCAGAACTAATCTGAATATTACAGTTATAAATAAAGTTAGGATTATGGCATTTATTGACTGCCCAAAAAAAGTTTTACTTAGCCAAACATCTGTAGTTTCGTTCTTTAGAATAGTAATGGCTTGACCAACTAATAATGGTTGAATTGCTCCAGAGAAAGAAACAGGTAACAAAACTATCAATATTAGATAGATTGATTTTTTATCCTTAGTTAAATATTTTCCTAACTTTTTAATCCTTCTAAAATCTTTAACAAACATTTAGCTAATCTTCTATAAAGCATTAGTTGATTCTATTGATAAAATAGTATCTCTGAGATAATTATCATCTAACCTCAAAGATAAAGGATTTCCAATTAGTCTTGCGGTCGAGTGATAAAGATCATCAATTTTAATTAAACCATTCTCTTTAAGAGTTTTTCCGGTTGCAACCAAATCAACTATTGCCTCTGCCATACCTGTAATAGGACCAAGCTCGACTGATCCTGTCAAATGAACAATTTCTACAGGAATATTTAATTCTTCAAAATAAGATCTTGCTGTTTTAGTAAATTTACTTGCTACTTTACAATTCGCTGGAAGATCAGTTGGTTTTGAATAATTGCTATTTTTCTTAACCGCCAACGACATATGGCAACCACCAAATCCTAGATCTAATAACTTTGCTACTTTTAATTCAGATTCTCGTAAAACATCATACCCAACAATACCCAAATCAGCCTGACCATAACTTACATAAACAGGCACATCTCCATTTCTTACTAATAAAGCTTTTGCCCGTTTGCAATTTGATTCAAAGGTTAATGATCTATTATTTTCGTCAAACGCATCTGAGAAATCTAACCCAGCTCTTTTAAAAGTTGAAATTGAATCTTTTAACAGAGCTCCTTTTGGTAAAGCTATAGTAAACATAGATCAATTCCTTCCAAGGATTCTTCATTCTAAGTTAACAATGGAATTTAATAAAGCTCGAAATATAATCGGACTTAGAGTTTTAAGTGATAACGTCATTTGGTTGTTGGTAAAAGATAAATCCGTTGTGGTTGTAGATCCATCTGTTCACGAACCAGTTATTAAGTATATAAATGAAAACAATTTTCAATTAGAAGCTATTTTACAAACTCATCATCATTCAGACCATATTGGAGGTACGAAGACTCTTATTGAAAGATGGCCAAATGTAAAAGTGATTGCTTCTTCCAAAGAAAAAAAGCGAATACCTTTTCAAAATATATCTGTGGAGGATGGAGAAACTTTTAATATTTTAGGTGAAGAAGTAAAAATAATTGAAGTATTAGGACATACAAGCTCACATATTGCCTTCTTTTTGAATAGAGAAAATCCTGTTCTTTTTATTGGTGACACATTATTTTCTGGAGGCTGTGGAAGAATTTTTGAGGGAACTTATCAACAAATGTATTCTTCACTAGAAAGAATCAAATCTTTACCAAAAAATACTCTCATTTACTGTGCACATGAATATACAAAGGAAAATATATTGTGGGCATTGAATCTCAGGCCAGAAGATCAAGACATAAAAAATAAACTTTCGGAAGTTGAAAAAAAACTTTCTCTTAATGAATTGACAATTCCATTTTTACTTGATGAAGAGATGAAAATAAACCTTTTCTTGAGAGCAAAAAATTTAGAAGAATTTACTTTTTTAAGAGCAAATAAAGATTTATGGGTTTAAATAGATAGGTATCTTCTTAAACAAATGTCCCCCAAACAAGTAATTAAAACATCAAATGCTCCAGATCCAGTAGGACCTTATAATCAAGCAATAAAAGCTGGGGATTTTATCTATTGTTCTGGTCAAATTGCTATAGACCCAGCTTTAAATGAAATAACATGTTTAGGTGATATAGAGAAGGAAACTATTCAAGTTTTAAAAAATCTTAAAGAAGTTCTTAAAGCTGGTGGAGCCAAAATAGAGGATGTAATAAAAACAACTATTTACTTAACGGACTTAAATAATTTTCAAATTGTCAATAAAATATATAGTGATTTTTTTAATATTGAGAATCCCCCAGCAAGAGCCTGTGTGGAAGTTTCATCTTTACCAAAAGGAGTTTTAGTTGAAATAGATTGCGTCGCATTTCTAGATTAATTTCTAATTATTGAGAAATTTGAAATATGAACCAATTGTGCACCATAGTTGTTTAGATTATTACTTGATAATTAATCTTTGATCTATGTCAGCAGCAAAGCTTAATATAGATGAACTAGAAGCAGGTTATCCTTTATTTTGCAAAGCTCTCAGACTATTAATTTTAAAAGGAAACTCAGTTAAAGATATAGAAAAGACAGTGTGTTGGAGTCATCTTGAAACTTTAAATAGATGTCTACCTGGTAGATATAAAGCCCCAACATATTTAATGGCTTTAATCAAAAGAGATATTGCAAAGCCAAATAATTATTAAAAAAGACTAATCTTCTAGATAAAATTTATCAATATCCATTGAAAAGTCTTTTTCCTTTTCTGATATTTCTTTATTATCTAAAAATATTGAAAGACTTACAAAATTCTTACCGAAGCTGATATTTGGGTAAATATTCCTTTCTTTGCATAATTTCTCAATTTCCCCCATGAATTTACTAATTTTTGAGTATTGATCAAATTCAAATCTTTTTTCAATCCTCAAAGGTGATTCTCTTTCATTCCACATTACATTCTTTATTCAAGACTAATTACACTATACATTCAACAAAGTTTCTCAATAAATTTTTGAAGTTAAAATTTTTAGTCACTCTCCCAATAATCAATAATACCTCCAATTGTTAAATCGGTTTGAACTTCAGGGTTAGGGCATGCAAATCTCGCAGCAGAGCCACTAGCAGTAAAAACCCAGTTACCTTCTCTAGCACCAACAGGATCAACAGCAACTAATTTCTTGCCCTTATTATTTTCCAAAATTCTTAAATTCATATGTCCTAAGCCAGCGACTCTTTGAGTACATACCATTCTTCCTAATACCTTCATAATTTCCACAATTTATATCCTCCTTTTTTATGACTTGTCAGGATCCCAATGATCAATTATTCCAACAATCGTTAAATCGCTTGGATAAGATTTGCTTCCAGCTGCTTCCCTAGCAGCTGAACTTCCAACACAAATAACCCAATCTCCTGGCTTACAGCCAACAGCATCAACTGCAACTTTTTTGGAAGAACCATCTAATACAACCTGCAGATGTTTATGTTCAAAACCAGGTATCCTATTGGTAGAAACTAGTGGTTTTACAACCTTGCAAATCAACATAATTTAGTGAGCCTCCTCTGTTTTTTTATCTAAAGACATTCCAATAATTTTGGCGGAATGAATGTTGTCCCTATCTCTAATAGTAGAGCAAGTATGTAACAAACCTTGATCAACTAAATTTTTATATCTAATTGATATCGCATTATTAACTCTTTCACAATCTTTTATTGCCCTTTCTTTTGCACCAGGCACTTTTCCAGAGTAATCAAATCTTATTACTACAGGAATAGGTAGATCTTGAGAAACGTTTAATCCAGAAAAAATCTTCACTCCTACATCTAAATCTGGAGCCCCTTCTTCGACTGTATCTAAATGAGCAAAATAAGTTAAATTTCTGAGATGTACTTCTTTAAAACCTATACCTACTCCAATAAACCTCTCTGCATGTCCAATATCTTCATAAGAACCATTATGAAAACTCTTCACAAAATCAATTTGAGAAATATTATTGACAATTAATTTGTAAATAAATTTTTCCAGTCCACACAGTTTATCTTTTGAAGATTGCTTAGAAATTGTCTGACAAATTTCTCTTTCTGCATCCTCTTGTGAAAAGTTTATTGTTGAATTATAAATTTCCAAAGTAGAAATAGTTTTTTCTAAGTCAATCCCTCCATTGTTAGTTGGCAAATGTATTTTTAATGAATCAGTGTCTGTATCAAGTCCAATTAACATTAAATCCACAGAAGCTCCGCAGCAAAAGCTATTCTCTACAGCCTCTTTGAAAGCATATAATTTATTTCTACCTTCTTCTGCAGCTAACTCGTCATTACTCCCATGAGCTGCGCATCCCTGATGCAAAGGATCTACTGAACTAAAGTGATAAGTGACAACTTTTAAATACCTGGTATCTTTATGAGCTTCATTAGGAACATTCTCTCTATATCTTTTATGTTCAGTTTTTACCCATCGATTAACGGTATTTTCAATATCAAACAGTGCTCCAGCATGGGATCTTCTTCTTACTGAACTAAAAGGTATTCTCATTACATAAGCAACTGAATGAGCTAATCTTCCATCTGAACAAGGAGTTATATCAAGTAAATGTATTCCACAATCTAAGAGAAATTTTTCAAAGTCTTCCGCATCCCTACTTCCAGCAGCGCCTTCAAGTGGATCATTGTTAAAAAAATTGTCGCTCAGTTTCTCATGCTGTTTGAAAGCACACCATGCATATAAAGCTCTCATATCAAGAGGTTTAACCCAAGATTTATCTAATACATGTAGGGGTAAATCTATTCCCAAATTTTTTCTTGATATTTTCTGTGCCTTATTTATAAAATCTTCGTGATGTTGAATTCGAGCAATTTCCTTGAGAGTTGGAACAATTTGATCAAAATCACTTTTTATCTTGCTTTCATACCTAAATAGATTTTCATTTTGGATAATATTGGATAATTTATGAGACTTTCCAGAATTTCGGAAATTATTTGATTCTTTAGTTTGTATATGTATATTTTCAGTAAAGGTTTTCATTGGAGCTGTTGGCCCCAATGTGAAATTCTTGGCTTTAGCCAGTCCTCTTAAAGGCATTATTTACTTAACCTCTTGCACCACCTGAAAAGGTAACAAGTTGTCCTTCACGAGTATTTCCACTAGATCCAGTTATCAAGAAATCTGGTTTTTCTGTTTCCTCATTCCTTTTAACTTCCATAGGGGGCATTGCGCTCATGAATCCTGCTCTTGATGGATTTCGCTTTCTAGAAGAAGCTCCCTCTGTGCCTGTTACCTTATCACCACGATCCCAATCATCACCAGTTACATTTCCTACTGATTGTCCTTCTCCAGTAATCCTTGATGCGACTCTTTTTTCTGGTGTCTTTGCAGCACGGGCTACCTCTTCAATTTCCATTTTTTGTTTATAAGTAATATTTTTATTCGGTTCAAATCTAAATTTTTCAGTGCCAGTAACCTTATCAACTGCCATATCAAAAGGTCCTGTTACCTTTGAACCATTTTCATATTCATTACCTGTAACACCTTGAGTATTTTTTTCAGAATATTTATCTCTTGATGGTGATTTAACAGAGAATTCCTTCCAAGAGTTACCTGCCGACTTTTCCGGATTTGCATAAGCCGCATCATGTACAGGATTATCACAAGCTTGTGAGAGCTGATCTCCACCAACATAAGGAGTCCCTGTTAGATTTTTACAAGCACCTTTCTTAGCACCTGTCATTACTCCGCCAATTCCTGGTTGCTGTCCTGTAAGTCTGGCATTTGAATTATTTCCAGAATTAACTGTTGCTCGGGATTTCATATCTTCTGAAATCTCAGTACTACAATTTTCATTAATCTGATCTAAGCCTGCGTATGGTGTTCCTGTTAACACTTTGCATGAACCTGGTTCATCTCCAGTTACTATTTCTGATCTTCCTGTCATAGTGCCGCTTATTAAATTTGACTTTGAAGAAAGGCTTAAACCTACTTTTCTAGCTTCTGGTTTTGGTTTTGAACCGCAAAACTTCTCATACTGTTGAGATCCTATGTACTCATCGCCAGTTACATTCTTACAACTCCCATGTTCATTACCTGTCATATGGTCTGATCTTCCAACACCTGTACCAGTTACATTATTCCCATTAAGAGTGTTGTAACTGCCTACTTTTTCAAATGCTTTACCTTTTGGATTTGGCTCAGAGCCAAGATATTGATCTCCAGTTAATTGATGACCAGAACCTGATTCATCTCCAGTAACTAGGGTTGATCTACCAGGAAGTGATCCAGATACTTTTAATCCATCGGTTGTAGTGCTGTGTTTAACCTTTGAAGGATTTCTTGGGACATCACCACAATACTTCTGAGATTGATTAGAAGATACATATTCAGTACCTGTAAGGTTTTTACAAGTCCCTGGCTCATCGCCTGTGACCCTATCAGATCTACCAACTTCATTTCCAGTTACTTTATTACCTGATGTTGTAGAGGTAACAGTAGATCTAAGTGGCTGTTTATAACTTGGTCTATCTTGACAAAATTGATCAGTAACTTCTGCTCCCATATATTGGGTACCAGTTACAGTTCTGCATGTACTTGCTTCATTACCTGTAGTTTTTACAGATCTATTAGCTTGAGTTCCAGT
>CACNMX010000027.1 GCA_902621675.1 uncultured Prochlorococcus sp.
TTTTATTTCTATTCCTTTATTGCAATCATCAATAGCACCTTGATAATCTTCTAATTTAAATTTTGCTTCAGCACGATCTACATATATGAATAGATTCTTAGCACGGTATTCATCCTTGGGATTTTCTATCGCCTTGGTGTAATCAGTTATTGCACCATCGAAATCATTTAAGTACCTTTTGCACCATCCACGATGGCAGAATACATTTCCGAATGTAGGATTAATTTCTAACGCTTTATTGTAATCATCAATAGCACTTTGATAATCTTCTAGTTTTTCTTTTAAACATCCGCGATGGAAGAATGCATTTCCAAATTTAGGATCTATTTCTATTGCTTTAGTGTAATCATCAATAGCACTTTGATAATCAAATTTTTGATCAGAAAGAAAACTATGAATAGTTTTAATATCGTTTTTTATGGATTTTGGTAATTCAGGATCATCTTTGAGATAATCATAAGTTTCTTGTTGATCTATGAGTTTTACTTTCGCTAACCCACGTCTGAGATAGTAATTAGCAACTATAGGATCTATTTCTATTGCTTTACTTAAAAAAGTAATTGCTCTTTTACAATTTCCATTTTCATAATCTTTTTCACCAAGAATGAAAAATTCAGGTGCAGTTTTGATTTCGTCCTTTGTATCTTGAGATATTTTTTTTGTCTGTTCTGCATTATTTTTATTTTTCAAACGTCTTTTTTTTGTTTCTTCCAATATCTCTTTTTGTCTCTTTTGAGATTCAATATAGTTTTTTAGTAAATCGTCGTTGTTATTCATGAGTTCTTATTTCAAACTATCCATAAGGAGATAAATCATCTTTGCATTCTTAATATTCAGCATCTAATAAATCTGGATTATTTTTCCAGAGAATAGACTTACTCTCCATGAATGTTAATCAAATTATTTAATTGGGATTTTTAATCTGACACCTCATTATTTTTATGCACAAACATGTAAAAAAACTTAATTTCGTAAGGAACGAAAAGATACCAAACCAAATATTTAATTTACTGTGATTGAGTGATTAATTTTTAGTTTTTATTAAATAAATTCTTCCTAAAAATAGGTTTCCCTCAGGTTTCCCTCAGAAATAGTTTTTGGTTCAGTCATTCGCAATGCTTTTTCAATAGTTCTGCGGCATCTTCACTGCCAAGTTCTGCTGCTTTCTTCCAATCTTCACAAGCACCTTTATTATCTCCTAATTTACTCTTTGCAAATGCTCGCCTTGTATAGTACCAGTATTCAGATTTCAGTTCTATTGCCTTTGTGTAATCATTATTTGCTTCACAATAATCTTCTAGTTCATATTTTGCATTTCCACGGGAGTAATAAGAATGAGCATCGCTAGGATCTATTCCTATTGCCTTAGTGAATTCATCAATAGCACCTTGATAATCTTTTAGGTCTTCTTTTGCATGTGCACATCTAAGAATAAGAATTATATTTGTGGGATCTATTTCTATTGCCTTAGTGAAGTCATTAACAGCACCTTGATAATCTTCTAGTTTTTGTTTGGCATCGCCACGAAATAAATAAAAATTCTCATCATTAGGATACAGTTCTATTGCCTTAGTGAAGTCATCAACAGCACCTTGATAATCCTCTAATTCGTTTTTGGCAAAGGCAATATATAAATAACAATTCTTATGATCACGTTTATATCCATACCTCCAAGTTTTAATTGCCTTTGTATAATCATCAATCGCCCCTTGATAATCATACTCTTCATGAATTGCCCTGCCCCGAAAATAATACAAACTACCCTCATGAGGTTCTAGTTCAATTGCTTTATTTAAAAATTTAATTAAACTACCGAACTTACAATTACTCCAAACTTTTTCATACTCTTTTTGTGCCAGAGTAATAATTGCAACTTTTCTTAAATTCAAATTTTCATACTCTTTTTCTGCCAAGGAAATCAGTTCAGAAATAGGTTCGGATTTAAATTTATTAGTAATTATTGGTATTTCTAGTCTTTCTGCCTTTTTATTATCCTTATCAGCACCTTTATGATCTCCTAATTTACGCTTTGCATCTGCACGGGAGTAATAAAAATAGGCATCATTAGGATCAATTTCTATTGCCTTTGTGTAATCATCAATGGCACTTTGATAATCTTTTAGTTCAAATTTTGAAGAACCACGCATGCCATAAAACTCACAATTATTAGGTTCCAGTTCTATTGCCTTTGTGTAATCATTAATTGCTTCACAATAATCTTCTAGTTCATATTTTGCATTTCCACGGGAGTAATAAAAACAGGCATCATTAGGATCAATTTCTATTGCTTTTGAATAATCATCAATAGCATTTGGATAATACTTTAATTGACTCTTAGCAAGTCCTCGTATGCAATAATATTCAGCAAAATGAGGATCAATTTCTATTGCGTTATTTAAAAAAGTAATTGCTCCTTTAAAGTTGCGTTTTTCATACTCTGTTTCTGCAAGCATGAAAAATTCAGGTGAAGTTTTGAGTTCAGGTAATTCCTTAGATTTAGAATTATTTCTTGGATTTTTAGAATTATTTCTTTGACTTTTAAAATTATCCTCTTTAGTGACATAAGCAGAAATATCAAATAAATTCTCTTGCTTATTGCTCATCAAATTAATACTTTTGGAAACTAAATATGACATTTAAAATTTTCAATGCACAAACTTTTAAAAAAACTTAATTGAAAGAGAATTTAATCTAGTTAAGCAGCAAGATTTCTATATCTAGTAAATTGCGGTTCAAATAATAATTTCACTGTTCCCAAAGGACCATTTCTGTGTTTGCAAGTAATAATTTCAGCAATGCCTCTATCTTCAGTTTCTGGGTTGTAATATTCATCTCTATAAATCATGGTAATAATGTCTGAATAAACCTCAAGGGGTTCAAAGTCGTTAATATCACTTAACATTGGTCTTTTATTTCTTCTTTTTTCTACATCCTTACTAAGTTGAGAAATAACAATAACAGGAACATTTAGTTCCTCTGCCATCCTTTTAAGACTCTTTGCTAATTTCAATAAATACTCTTCCCTATTTGATACATCTGATATAGGTAAGTAATCAAGTAGTTGGACATAATCAAGAATTACAAGTCCCAAACTTTTTTTCGTAGATTCATCTTTTATTTTTTGGCAGATTAATTGCATCTCCTGAATAGAACTTATTGGTTTGTCAGTGATATGCAAAGGTAATTTACTCAAAGAATTAATGCCTTCATTTAGTAAAAACCATTCATCTTGTTGTAATCTTCCCGTTCTTAATCGCCCAGATTCAATTCCTAATTCCATTGACAGAAGTCGATTAGATATTTGTTCTTTACTAATTTCTAAATGGAAAAGACAAATAGGAAGATTCTGAGTTTTAGCAACATTCAATGCCATATTTAAAGATAATGATGTCTTGCCCATTGCAGGTCTTCCACCCAGAACAATTAATCCCCCTCTTGGAAGTCCTTGAGTCATAGCGTCGTAATCATAAAAAGATACTGGGATTCCAGAGTCACAAGTATTACCTAAAGCGCGATTTTCGATTTCTTCAAATTTGGTACTCAATATTTCACCAATTGCTTTTGTTCGATCATTAATGCTTTCTTCACTCATTTTTATTTTTTTAGGGAAACTTATATAAGCGAACTCTGAAGAGAATGCAAATTAAGTTTCAATCCATTCATTCTTATCCATAAAAAAATAAGAGGGCATTTTTTGCCCTCTTCGAGTCTTATGCACCTCGCTGTCCACAAAGTCGATGAAGTGCTTTTGACTCCTGAATTATTTATACTCCTACTGAATGGGAAAAGATAGTCGTAACAACCACAAAGCACTAATACTCGGGTATTAATACCCTATGAATTTCAAGTTAAAAGGAGGACAATATAGGTATAGATCTAGGAGGTCTTATGAAACTATTCAATCAATTCAATGTTCTTCCAAGATACTTAACTGCATTTAATTATGCAGGTTTAAATCTTAATGAAACTCCAAAAGAACTTAAGAAATGTACTCCTGAGTTTCAAAACTTTTGGGAGAAAGAATGTAGAGAACATCCGACTAATCAGAATTGCTTAATTTACTGCGACTGAGTAATTAATTTTTAGTTTTTATTAAGTAAACTCTTTCTAGAAACAGGTTTCCCTCAGGTTTCCCTCAGGAAAATGTGTGTTATTATGGGTTCAAACATGTTGGTATCACTACGTTTATGACTACCCTTTTTCTCGGTACTATAGAGTGGGAGTAAATTACAAATTTTCTAAAAATTTAAGACTTTTATTTTATTTTAGAAATATTTTTAAATGGGGTGTTAACTGTAATGAGCGAGATTATTAAATTAAGTCGATCTACTGTTGAGAAATATCTTAGTTGTCCAAGATGTTGTGTACTTGACAAAAAATATCAAATAAAACCTCCATCATTACCTTTTACTTTAAATATAGCTGTAGATAATTTATGTAAAAATGAATTTGATTATTACAGAAAAATTCAGGAGCCTCATCCTTTATTTATTGAACATGGTATTGATGCTGTTCCTTTCAAACACAAAGATTTAGAACGTTGGAGAAGTAATTTTCAAGGGATAAGATATCTGTCAATAGAACACAACTATGATTTTGGTGGTGCTGTCGATGATATTTGGCAGAAAAAAAATGGTGATCTTATTATTGTTGATGTGAAAGCAACTTCTAGAAATAATTTTGATTGGTCTGAGACTTTTAATAAATACGAATATGCAAAAGCCTATAAGAGACAATTAGAAATGTATCAGTGGTTATTTAAAAAAAATGGTTTTCAAGTGGCTAATGAAGCTTATCTTTTATATTTCAATGGAAAGAAAAATGAAGAGTTATTTAATAACCAATTAAATTTTGACGTACATCTAATTAAATTAGATTGTTCTACTTCATGGGTAGAGAATAAGATAATTGATACGGTTAATTTATTACGTTCGGATAATTTCCCCAAACCTTCATTAAAGTGTGAATACTGTAATTATTTAAAGAAGCGTTGGCAGTTATCAATAACTTAATACTCATAGGATAATTTTTCATATTTCTGGAAAAATAGTGAATAAAAGATAATCTTTAATTAGATTAATAATTTAGACTTTTGATAAATTCGAAAAATTCTGAAAGAAAGATAACTAATCATCTGCAACAAGATGTAGTCAAAGTATCTGGCAAAACAATTTTTATTAATCCTTTTTTATATTGGAGAAGATTTGACGAAAACACTAATAGATGGCTTAGAGAACCTGGTCAAATGTCAGATGATCAAATTGCACCAAACAGGAATCGTTTTTATCCAGAAATAGATTGGGCTGATTTGAGTCATGAGCAGAAGCTCATAAAAGATGCAACTGTTGAGATGTTTTTAAAAACTCTTGAATTGATAAGTACATTTCATCCTTATCTGAGTTCTGGACAATTATTAGAAGTGGAGAGGAAGATGGCGATTACAAAAAAAACTCCTTTCGAAAAATGGGTAACAAAATCTTTCGCCAAAAAAACGAGATTATTAGAAAATGAAAAAAGAAAATTTCAAAGAGAAAGATTTTTTAATAGCTGGAGAGAATGGTTCAGTCTTACAAATACTCAACAAGCAATTTTGCCGTTAATTGTCACGATATTTATTTCTTCGTTTGTTGGGTGGTCTTTAGGGATATCAAAGAATAGTTGTAATCCCTATTTTGAACAAAATATAAATAAATTAAATTAATTTGTTTTTGATATTTTTTAAGTATCTAAGTAAAAATAATTTTGAAAAAATAAATTTGTTATTTAGAATTCCATTAATTGAAATAATTGCTTAAAAAGTATAAGTTTTATGAGTGAAAATTTAAAATCAAATAATCTTGAAAATGACGAGTTCGATCTGAACAATGAAGATAGTGATTTTCAAGATTTAATCAATAGACTTAAAGAGATAAAATCAACCATTGCTTTATTGGAAAAAACAATATTTAAATAAATTTATATTTTTGATAAAAACAAGTCCTAATAAAAAACTTATTTCATTAAAAAGACAACCACTAGTCTTACTTATTTTTTCTTCTGTTTCCTTTTTATTGATTCTATTTAGGTTAATTTTTTTACAACTTTTAAATTATGAATCTTTTAAGAAAATGTCAGATGAGAATAGGATCAGACTTATTGCTTCGCAGCCAATACGTGGAAGGATACTAGATAAAAATAGTAATGTTCTTGCAAATAGTAGAGTGAAATATTCTTTAATAATAAAGCCTCAAAATGTTAAAAAAAGCAATTGGGAACAACATAAATCAATTATTTCTAATTTGTTAAATATTGATAGTAATGTAATTCAAAAAAAATACTCTGATGGTCTAAAAAATCAGAAACTCTCAGTAATTATTCTTGATGATTTAAATGTAGATCAATTAATAAAATTTAAGGAGAATGAAGGTAATTTAATTAGTTTTGAAATAGCTACCAATTTAATTAGAAATTATCCTTATAAATCCCTTGCTGCCCATGTGATTGGTTATACTCAGCCAGTTACTGAATTAGAATATAAATTTTTATCTAAGAAGGGTTATAAATTAAATGACTTAATCGGTAGGACGGGAATTGAATATGTTTACGAAGATTTTATAAGAGGTGAATGGGGCGGAGAAATGGTTGAAGTAAATTCATTAGGAAAATTTCAAAGATCATTGGGTATAAGACCTTCAGTACAAGGTAATGATATTCAACTAACAATCGATCTTAATCTGCAGTTAGTTGCTGAGGAGGTTCTTAAAGATAAAAAAGCTGGAGCCATAATAGTAATGGATCCAAGAGATGGTGCAATAAGAGCAATGGCAAGTAAACCTACATTCGATTTAAATTTTTTCTCAAAGGATTTTAAACCTGAGAAAGAATATAATACACTTTTTAATTCTCCTGAAAAACCTTTATTTAATAGAGCATTAAATGCCTACGATCCAGGAAGCGTTTGGAAAATTGTAACGGCTTTAGCTGGCTTGGAAAGTGGAAAATTTCCTAGAGAAACAATGTTAGATACGAAACCATGTATCACTTATGGAAGCCAATGTTTCAGGGAACATAATGATTTAGGTTTTGGAGTAATAGGTTATGAAGATGCTTTAAGAGTTTCGAGTAATACATTTTTTTATCAAGTCGGATATGGTGCAGGAGTTGATGAAATTCATAAGGTTTCTAGAAAACTTGGTTTTAATTCTTTATCTGGAATTGAAATTTCTGAACAAGAAAATAAAGGATTAGTAGCAAGTAGTGAGTGGGCTAAAAAAGGCAGAGGATGGGGGCAACCAGGAAGAACTCCATGGGTCCCAGAAGATATTGCGAGTATGTCTATTGGACAATTTGTTGTTCAAGTTACTCCTATTCAAATAGCTAGAGCTTATGCTGCTATTGCAAATGGAGGTTATTTAGTTACTCCACATTTGACTAAAAAAGATGAAGAAAGTCTTTTAGATAAAAAACGTGTTCCAATTGACATTGACCCACAAAATATTCAATTGATAAAAAGTGGTCTCCGGAAAGTAGTAGAGTCTGGCACAGGAGTATCAATTAATTATGGAGTTTCAAATTTACCTCCAGTGTCAGGTAAAACAGGAACTGCTGAAGACGGTGAAGGTGGCTCAGATCATGCTTGGTTCGTTTGCTTTACACCCTCTGAAAATAGCGAATTACTTGTAGTTGCTTTTGCACAGAATACTCCTGGTGGTGGATCTGTTCACGCCCTGCCAATGGCAAGAGAAATTTTAAAAGTTTGGAATGAGAAAAAATGAGATTAATTTTTAGCTATTAAAAGTTTATGTTTTTAATTTTTTCATTTGTAAAAGTCTTTGAATAATATCTTCAATAGTTTTTGTATCTATAGGTTTACTATATGACGACAAAAGTTGTCTTCCTAATACTTGACTTCCTAAATGCACTAATTGAATTCGTAATGAGGTCAGTAGTTCTAACCCTATCCCACCAGAAAATGTTGCAATTGCAATAGGTTGACCATTAAATAAATTCCTAAAGTCATCTCCCGAAATAGATAGCCATGCTATGAAGTTGGAGAGAATGGGAGGTATAGATCCATTATACTCAGGCGCACAAATCACCCACCTTTCAATCTCGAAAAGCTTTTTTTTTAATTCTTCTATTTCATTTGGAATATTTTCTTTGCTGTGAATTCTTGGATTAAATAATGGAATATCAAGAGTAGTAAGATCTAAAATTTCAGAACTTATGTTCAGTTCATTACTTTTTTCAAGAAATTTTTCAGAAAGTTCTAGATTTTTACCACAACTAGCCGTAATGATTATTAGATCTTTTGTTTCAGTCATAAATTAGATAAATAAATTTAATAGTTAGCACCTGTTTTGCGGTGATGAACTGCCGTTAGACTATCGGATTTTAGTATATTACCGTGTAGTACTTCGGCGTATATTACCCAATGATCTCCACATTCCATTCTCTCTTTTACAGAAGCATCTAACCATGCTAGCGATTCAGGAATTATTATCTGTTCATTAGGAGTTAATTCAATATTTAATCCTTCAAATCTATCTTCTCCAGGTGCAAAGGGCTTTGTGAATCTTTTCAAAGGTTCTTTAAAATCTTTTTCACTAAGAATATTTAATGCGAATGAATCTCCTACTTGTAGAAGAGACTCTACTGATCTATCTTTTGCTACTGCAATACTTAACCCAGGAGGTGAAAAACTTGCTTGACTAACCCAAGATGCAAGCATGGCTCCTTTAATATTATTCTCATCTTTGCCTTTAGAGGCTGTCAGGACACAAAGTGAACCAATAACTCTTCCAAGAGCTTGTAGCTTTGGATCCGTTTTGCTTGTAATCATTCCAGTATCTGATTTCCTGGGTTTTTTCTTTGCTTTTTTTATAATTTTTCTTCCAAAGTGAGTCCCTATTTCTTCTAATTCTTTAATCTTTGGCTTATTTGGACTGAATTTAATCCTAATAGGGTCAAAACTAAACTTAAAACCACCATCTTTTAATTTTGTTTCAAGTAAATCTATAGCTTCGCCGCTCCAGCCAAAACTACCAAAAATTCCCACTGGCTTATCTCTATTACCCTCTGATAATAATGTTCCTAGCGCACTTACTATTGGAGTTGGGGCATGACCACCTAGTGTTGGTGATCCTATTAAATAACCATCAGCGTTTTTGATAGATTTTATTAGTACATCATTTGGTGTAAATTCACAATTTATACTTTCAACTTCGACAGAAGTTCTATTTATTCCCTTAGCCAATGCATCGCCTATTGAGGCTGTATTTCCATATGCACTTGCATATATCAGAGCGATCTTAGGATTATTTGTTGAGAGATTTTCACCCCATCTAATGTAGTCATTTAAGAAGCTTTTTAAGCTATATTCGATAGCTGGACCATGTAATGGCGCAATAGTTTTAATATCGTAATCTGCAATTTTTTCAGTTATTGATATTACTTGATTAGACATTGGTGCCATTAAGCAATCATAAAAATGTTTCCTATCAATTTCTGTACTAACTCGATTTGTTTCAGACCAATCTGAAGAAGCAATATGAGCAGAAAAAATTTTTTCACTTAGAAGGATTTCTTGATTACGTTCATAAATTATCAGACCTCCAGGCCAACGTGCTGTTGGAATAGGAATTAACTCTAGTGAAATGTTATCTAATTCTAAATTTTGCTCCTTTTTGACTATGTTTATTTTAGGTAATTGAATTTCAATAAACCTTTCTAAGGTAGGATTTCTTTGGTTCCAAAGTTCGCTAATAAGTTTATAACCTGGATTAGAGCAAGTAATAGTTGTATTTTGAAATTGGGTACTTATGTTCTTTATAGTTTCAATAATTTGGGGATTAATATGACCAGAAATGAAGTTGACATTACTTAATTTAAATTGATCGCAAAACCTAGAAATTACTTTATTAAACGAATCTAAATATTGTTTCTCAGGTGGATGAATAATAAAAAGTTCCTCATGACTTCTAATGAAAAAAGTATTAAAAGAGGTTCCTTTTTCAAGGTTAAATTCAAGTTCAAATCTTTCTTTATTTTGGTCTAGGAATCTTACACAAGAAAAATTTTCAGTAATTTCAAATTCTGATATATTTTGATTTTCTGCAAGTAAGCCTATATTAATATCTGACATTTCAAAGACTTATTTTCTAGTAGTGATTAGCAACTTTTCTGTGATGAACTGCTGTCTTACATGATAAGTCAGAAACATTACCATTTTCAACAATTCCGTAAATTATCCAATGGTCTGGAGTCTCCAGTCTTGAACTGACTTTACAATCTAAAAAGGCAAGTGAATCTGAGAGGACAGGTCCTCCTTCAGCGATGTTGCTAATTACATCTACATCCGCAAATCTATCAGCTCCAGGAGCAAATCTTTTTAAAAAATGTCTGAACATTTTTTGATAGTTGTCTTCTCTTAAGATATTTACAACAAAACCTTCTCCAACTTGCATATATGACTCAATAGCTCTATCTTTTGCTACTGCAACCGTAATACCTGGAGGAGAAAAACTTGCCTGACTCACCCAACTTGCGACCATAGCACTTTGTCTAAATGTAGAACCTTCTCCTTGGCTAGCTGTAACTACATATAATCCTCCACTTAATCTTCCTAACGCCTTATCTAAATTAGAATCAAGGCTCTTCATTGAGGCAATATTTTTCTTTTTGTTGATCAATTGGCCTAAGTCAGTTCCAGCTTCTTCGAATTGTTGATAGATAATAGGGTCTGGAATGTTTTTAACTCTTAAAGGAGAGAAAGCTTCTTTTTGACCGAGTTCTCTTAATTTATTTGCTAAGGAATCTATTGGTTCATCATTTCCACCAAATGCATCATAGACAGCTGTAAATTGTTTTGATTTTAGTGCTGCAAATAAAGTACCAAGGGATTCTTTTAATTCATTATCTGAATCTACTGGCCATGTAGGGACAACTACTGCTTTTGACTCTGAAATTAAACCTGTTAATTCTTGGGGGTCAGAGGATCTTAAATCAATTAATTGAACTTGTGCATCTGCTTTACTTATTCCATGAGATATCGCTTGACTTAGTCGATCACAATAACCATAGTCGCTGATATAGCAGACTGATACAAAATCATTACCTTTGCTTTTATTGCTACTCCATTCTTGATATTTTTCTTTCCAAAAATTAACTTGATTATGAAGCAAAGGCCCATGACCTACGGCTATTGTTTTTAATTCAGGTAGCTTATCTATTCTTTTAATTGCCTGCAGAACGCTCCTAGCGTTTGGACCCATTAGGCAATCGTAATAAAAACGAAAATCATCATATATTTCTTTTTGATCAGTGTCATAAAATTCATCGGAACAATAATGAAGTCCAAATGCATCGCATGTGTAAAGAACATGAGTGCTGTGGTCATATGAAAAAATTGTATCTGGCCAATGTAAATTTGGTGCGCTAATAAATTCAATATTATGTTCTAAACCGCTATTAGGGTTAGTTCCGAGATTTAAAAACTCTCCACTTTTAACTTCTAGTCGCTTAAAGGGAACATGTATTTGGTCTTCAATAAACTTAAGAGCTAATTTTGATCCTACTACTGTGATATTTTTGTTTAATTCTAGAAGATTACCTATTAATCCAGAATGATCAGGTTCTGTATGGCTTGTTATTAGATAATCCACTTCTTGTGGATTTACCTCTTTTAGTAATTCTTTAAACCATAATTCTTCGAATTTTGCGTGACTAGTATCAATTATTGCTAGTTTTTCACCTTTTATAATAAAACTATTGTAAGTAGTGCCGTTTCTTAAGCCAAATTCAATATCAAATCTACTGCGATCCCAATCAAGAGATCTTATGGCACAAGAATCATCAGCGAAGTTTTGAGATTGAACTGTCAACTTGTTATTTATTTGTGCCAATTTAGAATTACTTGTCTGGGCAGAGGCTATCATAGGACAAATCTCGTTATAAAATAACTTTAGTTATGTAGAATATAAATCCGCGTGATTATTTTTGCGAAATAACCGAAATTACGCTTTTCTTTAATTTTTAATCTTCTTGTTCTGGATAAATGACATCTCAATTAATTAAAAAAATAGTTACTGGAGATGAGATAAGAAATGCTTTTCTAAAATTTTATAGTGAAAAATTACATAAAATCATTCCAAGTGCATCTCTAATTCCAGATGACCCTACGGTTATGCTCACAATTGCTGGCATGCTACCTTTTAAACCAGTTTTTTTAGGTTTAAAAGAAAGACCATCAAAAAGGGCTACATCTAGCCAAAAGTGCATCAGAACAAACGATATAGAAAACGTTGGAGTTACAGCTAGACATCACACTTTTTTTGAAATGCTTGGTAATTTCTCTTTTGGAGATTATTTTAAACGAGAAGCTATCCAATGGGCTTGGGAATTAGTTACTAATATTTATCAACTTTCTGTTGAAAA
>CACNMX010000028.1 GCA_902621675.1 uncultured Prochlorococcus sp.
TGGCATAGAATATTTTGCCCCAACTCTTAAGCATTCATTTGGAATGACTTCAATTATTGATTTGACTAATAAATTAAACGAATTAATTTTAGAGAAATATGGTTTAGAAAAAGAAATAGATATTTTAGGATTTTCTATGGGGGGAATAATTGGTAGGTACTGGCTTCAAAAATTTAATGGATGTAAAAGAACAAGGAGATTAATATCTATAGGTTCCCCTCACAAAGGAACTGTGATGGCTCAGTTAATACCTAAATATCCTTTTAGAGGAATATCAGAAATGAAAATAAATAGTAAGTTTTTAAGGGAGCTCGCAAATAATGATTTTTTACTTGATGATATTGAGTGTATAAATTTCTTTACTTATTGGGATATGATGGTTTTTCCTGGCTGGTGGACAAATTTAAACTTTGGGAAAAAAATATCAGTAAAAGTATATAAACATAGAAATCTGGTAAGAAACAAATCAGTCGTTGACAAAATAATCGATGAAATTATTATGTAGCTCCAGATAGACCCAAGTGTCTTATTAAAGAATCTGTTTGTGGCTCTCTTCCCCTAAATAATTTAAATATGTCTAATGGAGGTAAGCTTCCACCCAGACTTAGTATTGTATCTTTAAATTTCTTTCCTATTAATTTTAAATCTTCAGAGTTTTCTAAATCAGCCTCTTCAAACATTGAAAATGCATCAGCACTTAGAACTTCAGCCCATTTATATGAGTAATATCCTGCAGAATATCCTCCTGCAAATATATGACTAAAACAACAAAGAAATTGATCTTCTTGAATTGGTTCAATAACAGTAGTTTGTTTTGCAATTTCTCTTCTTATTTCATCTGCTGTTTTACCTTCGTTTTTAACAATATTACTGTGTAATCTGAGGTCTGTTATTGCGAAATGTAGTTGTCTAAGAGTCGTCATTCCACAATTGAAAGTTCTATTCTTTAAGAGCTTCTCAAAATTCTCGTCAGATAATTTTTCTCCTGTTTTGTAGTGCTTAGCAATATTCAAAAGTGTGTTTTTGTGGAAACACCAGTTTTCCATGAATTGACTTGGAAGTTCGACTGCATCCCATTCAACATTATTGATACCAGCTGCTTGCGGAAGACTTACAGTGGTAAGCATGTGTTGAAGACCATGACCAAATTCATGGAACAGAGTCTGAACTTCTTCAAAACTCATCAAACTCGGTTTATCTTTTGATGGTGGAGTCTGATTACAAACGAGATAAGCTACAGGAAGGGTCTCTTTACCAATATTGTTTTTATTCAAACATTCATCCATCCAAGCCCCCCCTCTCTTTGACTCAGGCCTCGAATATGGATCGAGGTAAAAGGATGCTATTTTCTTATTTTCTTTATTGAGGATATTAAAAAATAAAACGTCATCATTCCAAAGAGGCGCCTCATCAGTTGCCTCGACAACTTTAATTTCAAAAAGCTTTTCACTTAATTTAAATAAACCTTTCAAAACATCATTTAGTGGGAACCAAGGTCTCAATGACTCTTGATCCAAATTGAGCTTTTCCTTTCTAAGAAGTTCTGACCAAAAACTAATATCCCATGGCTCGATATTCTGTGATTCTGAAAACCCATTAGTTTTAGAAAACTTATCGAGCATTTCTAATTCGATTTTTGCGGTTTTGAATGCTGGTGCTCTCAATTCTTCTAAAAGGTTTTCAACATTTTTAATTTCTTTCGCCATTTTTGTTGACAAACTTAGTTCTGCCCAACTTTTATAACCGAGTAAATTAGCCTTTTTAGTTCTAAGAGATAATATCTCTTCAATGATTTGAGAATTATTATTTTCTCCTTGAGATGCCCTACCAACGAATGCCTTATATAGTTTCTCTCTAAGATTACGGTCGGTGGCATACGTCATAAATGAAGTATAAGTTGGTATATCTAGACTTAATTTCCAAGGACCATTTTTGATATCGACTTCTTCATCTTTTTTTAAATGGTTGTATGCAGAAATTGCCATTAATTCAAGTACTCGTTCAGGAAGACCATCGACTTCAGATTTCTTATTTAATATTAAAAACCATTTATTAGTCTCATCAAGAACATTATTGCTGAAGTCTGTTGATAGCTTTCCAAGCTTTTCTGAAATTTTGTTGAATTCTTCTTGATCATCCTTTTGTAGTGAAATGCCTCTATGTTGCATTTCCAGAATTTCTTTATCCAAAATTCTGTTTTTAATTTGATCAAAGTTATTTGTCTTTTTAAGCTTGACTAAAGAATTGTAAATTACTTTACTTTGTCCGAATTTATTGCTCAAGCTAATAATCTCGGGAAGAAATTTCGAATAAACATCTCTAAGCCTTTCAGAATTATTTACAGCATTTAGATGACTTATTACACCCCAACTCCATCTAAGAATTTCATTGACCTCATTTAATGGATTTATTACCTTATCCCAAGTTAAATCATTTTGAATCAAATAATTAGATAAATTTTTCTCAATGTTTTTGAAGTCTTTAGTTAGCTTCTCTAGAACTACCGGAAATTGTTTACTTATGTTTTCGGGAGTAAATTTTTTAAATTCTGGTAATTCTCCATATTTAAAAATTGAGGTATCCATTTATTAAAATAATTTAATTTAGTAAAGTTGGAATCGACCCTATTAACTTAGCTAAACTCAGCTGCTGACTGAGAGCATTGGTGGAAGATTCGTATAAATTTATGGCGATTTTAGGCCAAAAACCTATTACCAAAGTAGGCAATAATAAACTGAAACCAATCGTCAATTCTCTGCCATTCATTTCTTTAACTGAAGCTAGTGCAGGAATTCTAGGACCAAAAAATACTCTCCTACACATTGACAATAGATATATTGGCGTCAGAACTAAACCTATAGCAGCAATAAGAATTGTTATCGATCTAAATATAGAGCTGAAGCCTTCTTGACTAGTAATGCCTAAAAATACAGTTATTTCACTTATAAAACCGCTCATTCCAGGTAGTGCCAAAGAGGCTAAAGAGCTTGCTAAGAAAAAAGCAAAAGTTATTGGTAAAACTTTTGCTAAACCGCCCATATTTGGTATGGATAGAGTATTTGTTCTTTCATAGAAAGAGCCAGTTACAAAGAACATAGCTGCAGCAATAAGTCCGTGACTGATCATTTGTAGCATTGCACCGCTTATCCCGAGTGCATCTACTGCTCCAATTCCTAACAGAACAAAACCCATATGACTGACTGAGCTACATGCAATTCTCCTTTTAACATTATCTTGGGCAAATGCATTTAGTGCTCCGTAAATTATATTGATGATTCCAAGAATAATTAACGCAGGTGCAATTTGAAGATGTACTTCAGGTAGTATTTGGACATTGAATCTTAAGAGAGCGTAGCCTCCCATTTTTAATAGTATTCCAGCGAGTAACATTGAAACTGGTGCATTAGCCTCTCCGTGCGCATCGGGTAACCAAGTATGTAATGGAAAGATAGGAAGTTTTACGCCAAAACCAATTAAAAATCCCAAATAAGATAATAATGCTAGGCTGCCTGTCACATGTTTATTGGTTAAATCGGTGATATTTAAAGTAAATGTATCACCACTCAAAGCAATTGCTAGACCACTTATTAGTATTAATAAAGACGCTAAAGCTGTATAAAGGATAAATTTTGTGGCCGCATATAATTTCTTTTTTCCTCCCCAAATAGCAATAAGAAGATATACAGGAACCAATTCAAGTTCCCATGCCAAGAAAAATAACAGGAAATCTTGAGAGAGGAAAACTAATGCTTGTGCTGATGCTTGCACTAATAAAAGAGCAAAATATAGATTAGATTTTTTTTTAATTTTCCAACTTGCCGCGGCTGATAAAAATGTAATTAACCCACTCAAAGCTATTAAAGGAGCAGATAACCCATCTACCCCAAGAGACCATTCTAAACCAATTGAGGGTAACCAGGAAACTCTTTCTACGAGTTGCAAAGAGCTATCAGAAGTATTGAATTTTTGAAAAAGAACGCCAATTATTAATAAAAAATCTATAAATAAAAAACTTAATGAAATATTTCTAGGGAGTGTATTATCTTCTCCTTCTTTCGAACTCAAGAAGGGCATTATTAATGCCCCAATTAAAGGTAGTAAAACAATAGATGATAGCCATGGAAAAGATTCTAAATTCATTTATGTAATGAATAATTTTTTTATTCTAGTTGAAGTTGTACTAGCTTGAGACTATAACATTAAAAATGCCTAAGTAAAACTACTTACCTGTGATAGTGCTAAATTGGCTGCCTGTTGTTTGAACGTTTAAGAATGGTGCTCTGCTAGCTACACCTGACTTTTCCCACGCTTTCACCATGGCTTGACTAACAGATTTACCATTTTCTTTTTTACACAAAGCTAAGATACTTGGGCCAGCCCCACTAATTGCGCATCCCAGAGCACCTGCATTTAGTGCGGCATCTTTGACTTCTAGTCCACCTTTAATTAGTTTCCATCTGTATGGTTCATGTAACCTGTCAAACATCCCCTCTTTTATAAGTTCCTCATTTCCTGCTTTTAAGCCATTTAGTAACAGAGTAAGTGCCCCCATATTTGTCACTGCATCAGATATAGGTACATTCTTGGGCATTACCTTTCTTGCTTCACTTGTACTTAGACGAATTGCAGGTATTGCTACAACAGCCTTAATTGAATCATGCCAATCGCATCTAATGATTCTCCATCTTTGAGAAGATGATCTAGCTGTCAAACAAAGCCCTCCCAGGAGAGAGGGAACTACATTATCAGGATGACCTTCTATATCAATGGCAAGTTCGAGGAGTTTTTCTTTGGATAATGGAGAGTTCATTATTGCATTTGCTCCGATTAGTCCAGCAACTATCGCTGTAGCACTACTTCCAAGTCCGCGTGCAGGCGGCACTGCTAATTTAACTCTAGCTTCAAGTGCAAAAGGATCCATATTTGCGCTTCCCCATACTTTCTGTGCTGCTCTAAAAACTAAGTTTTCAGGTCCTCCTCTTAGATGATTACCATCTGAACTTTCCATTATTAAATCAAATCTATCTCCACCGCCCTCAATTCTTGTAAAAATAAATTCATTATATAAATCTAATGCTGCCCCAAGACAATCGAATCCAGGCCCTAAATTTGCAGTTGTAGAAGGCACTGTTACTATAATTTTTTTACCTATTTCAGGAATAGACATTTTTTGTTACTAATTTTTTAAAAGCATTTTTGCTCTGCAGGCTGCACTAAAAAGTCCAAACTCTTCATCTAAAATTACTTTCATAGGTATTGTTTTAAGAATATCTTTTAATCTTCCTTTGTCGAAAAATTGTTTCATAAATAAATCTGATTTAAAGTTTTTGAAATGTTTTGATGCGGTGCCTCCAGAAATCCATAACCCGCCAAAGCACAATTCTTGAAGAGCAACATCTCCCAATAAAGAGGCATAAGCGCCTAACCAAATCCTTTCAACTTCTATCATTAGCTGATCCCCTTCTTTAGAAAGATTACAAATTTTTTCGGGCAACTCTTTTCTTAAACTATCAGAGATTTTAATTTCTCTAAAATATTTTTGTAGAGGATGGTTTTTGGCATCAGATTTGCCAAGTCTCCATTCAGCAATTCTTGATAAACCTGTGCCGCTAATGATCCTTTCACTTGATATTCTCTCAATATTCAGAGAATTTTTTAGCCAAGTCTTTAAGTCCCATTCTAATTCTGACTTTGGAGAGTATTCAACATGTCCTCCTTCGCTGGCTAAAACTTTTACTTTATTTCCTGATATTAGGCCTCTTGCAATGCCCAAACCAGTACCGGCTCCAACAATTGCATGCAAATCATTGTTAGTACTCTCAAATTGTGATCCATCCTGGATAGTTGAATATTGATATTTTTTTAAGAAAGGAATTCCATAAATTTGCACTGCAAAATCATTTATTAGCTCGCATTGCTCAAATTTAAATTTATTTTTTAATTTATTTCCTGAAATATTCCATGACAAGTTCATGATTTTTGCGTTGTTTTTAGATAAAGGACCAGCTACAGCCAAACATGCAGAAGAAGGATGAGTAAAATTTTCGCATTCATTTTTGAGAAAATCTTCTAGGATCAGTTCAAAAGAATCCCAATCAGAAGATATATATTTCTTTTTGAATAACAATTTAGGCGCATCATCATTTATTACTCTTTCAAATATTCCCAATAAAACCTTGGTACCTCCTAAATCACAAGCCAGAAAATTCATCTATTCGAAATTATGATGTTCTCCCTTTTTTTTCTATTAATTTATCCATTAATTTGTATAGATTAGGTAGGTCGAAAATTCCTAAATTTGTTCCATCCAAAGCTCTTAAAGCGACTGAATCAATTTCTTCTTCTTTATCTCCAATAACTGCAATTAAAGGAACTCTCCGGAGGGTTGCCTCTCTTATTTTATATCCTATTTTTTCATTCCTAACATCAACTTCTGATCGGTAACCATTATTATTTATTAATTCATTAAACTTTAAGCACTTTTCAATATTTCTATCAGTAATGCTCAATAAAATTATTTGATAAGGCGCAAGCCAAATTGGGAATTTTGCCTCATATTGTTCAATTAAGATTCCGATAAATCTCTCAAAGGATCCTAAAATTGCTCTATGAAGCATAACTGGATTTCTTTTCTCATTATCAATATCTACATAAGTTGCATCCAATCTGATTGGCATTGAGAAATCAACCTGAATAGTGCCGCATTGCCAAACTCTATTAAGACAATCTTTTAAGGAAAATTCTATTTTGGGACCATAAAAAGCCCCCTCTCCTGGTTGGAGTTCCCATTTAAGGTTCTTATTATCAAGAGCTTTTGTAAGAGCTTCCTCTGATTTATCCCAAATCTCTTCACTGCCTACCCTTTTTTCAGGACGGGTTGATAATTTGATAATAATTTCATCAAAACCAAAAGTTTTATAAACCTCGAATACAAGATCTATAAAAATAGATACCTCTTCTTGAATTTGCTCTTCTGTGCAGAATATGTGTGCATCATCTTGAGTAAAGTTTCTTACTCTCATTAAGCCGTGTAGTGCACCAGAGGGCTCATTTCTGTGACAAGAACCAAATTCAGCAAGACGAATAGGTAAATCCTTATAACTTTTTAAACCTTGATTAAATACTTGAATATGGCATGGACAATTCATTGGTTTAATTGCATAAGTTCGATTTTCTGATGCAGTAGTAAACATATCGTCTCTAAATTTTTCCCAATGACCGGATTTTTCCCAAAGAGATTTATCAACAGCTTGTGGGGTTTTAATTTCTAAATAATCATTTTTTTTAAGTATTTCTCTGATGTACTTTTCCAGTACTTGGTAGATTGTCCATCCATTTGGATGCCAAAAAATCATTCCTGGAGATTCTTCCTGTATATGAAATAGTGAATGTTTTTTCCCAAGTTTTCTATGATCCCTTTTTTCCGCCTCTTCAATTCTTGTTAAATAATCTTTGAGTTCTTTTTCTTTTGCCCATGCAGTTCCATATATTCTCTGTAATGATTCATTCTCACTATTACCTCTCCAGTATGAGCCTGATAATTTAAGTAACTTAAAGTGTCTTAAATGTCTTGTGTTGGGTACGTGAGGCCCTCTACACATATCAATATATTCTTCGTGCTTGTATAAATTGATGAGACCTTCTTCAGGAATTTCTTCAATTATTCGTAATTTAAAAGTCTCATCTCTTTCTTTAAAGGTTTTAATTGCCTCTTCTTTAGATACTTGTAAAATTTCAACGTCATAATTTGTTTTAATTAATTTATTAATTCGATTTTCGATTTTTATTAAATCTTCAGGAGTAAACCTATATTCAGAAAAAATATCGTAATAAAAGCCATCTTCAATGACAGGCCCAATTGCCATTTTAATATCAGAGTAAATTTGTTTTACTGCATGACCAATAAGGTGAGCAAAGGAGTGTCTTATTATTTCAATTCCTTCTTTATCTTTTGATGTGATGATTACAACTTTGGAATCTTTATTTATAGGAATAGTTGCATCCAGAAGAACATCATTTACTTTCCCAGCAATTGTTGCTTTAGCTAATCCAGCGCCTATACTCTGGGCAATTTCTAGAATTGTTACAGATTTTTCGAAAACCTTTTTTGAACCATCAGGCAAGGTAATTATTGGCATAATTTATTTCTCCATTTCAAAGAATCCCAATTTTGATTTAACTCTTTTTAAAGTTTGATTTGCTAAATCTTCAGCTTTTTCCTTTCCTTCGTAAAGGATTTTATTTAATTGATAGGGATCATCAATTAATACTTTATATTTTTTCTGAATAGGTTCTAGTGATTCAATAAGTTTTTCAGTAATTAATTTTTTAAATGTCCCCCATCCAGTCTCTGAGAATTCACTTTCACATTGAGAGATTTCTTTGGAGGACAATATTGAATAAATCATCAAAAGATTTTTGGATTCTGGTCTCTCAGGGTTGTTAAATTCAATTCCAATAGAACTATCACTTTTTGCTCTTTTTATTTTTTTGGTGATTACTTCAGGGGGATCTAATAAGTTGATGCGACTGCCCTCATTAGGATCACTTTTGCTCATCTTTTTTGAACCATCAATTAAACTCATTATTTTTGATCCATTCTTCATGATTATTGGTTGAGGGATTTTCAAAATATTTTTATCCTTACTAAATCTGGCATTGATTCTCTGTTGTGCAATATCTCTGGCAAGTTCAAGATGTTGTTTTTGATCCTCACCTACTGGAACAAAGTCAGCGTCATATAGAAGAATGTCAGCTGCCATTAGGATCGGATAGTCAAATAATCCTATGGATACATTATTTCCTTGTTGAATGGATTTTTCTTTGAATTGAATCATCCTTTCCATCCAATTTATAGGAGTCATGCAATTTAATATCCAACAAAGTTCTGAATGTGCAGAAATCTGACTTTGGACAAAAATTGAGCATATATTGGGATCTATCCCACAAGCGACGTACAAAGCTGCAGTAGAAATAGTGTTCTTAGATAATTCTTTGGGATTATATGAAGCTGTAATTGCGTGCAAATCAACTACACATAGAAATGTTTCATATTGCTCTTGAAGCGTAACCCAATTATTAATGGCACCAAGCCAATTCCCAATATGTAAATCACCAGTTGGTTGAACTCCTGAAAGAATTCTTTTTTTATTTGCCATCCTCTTCTACTTCGTTAGATTCGATCTCTTCAGTTGAAACAGTTTTTGATGGTCTTGCAAAGGGGTCAGGTGCTGTTTTTGTTTTTTCTTCATAAGGATTTTGTGACTGTCTATTCGTAGAGGAGTTTTTATTGTTTTTTGCATATTCTTTGATTGATTCAATCAATTTTTCGTCTTTGATCATTTCGCTAAGTGTTCTAACAGAGAAACCCAGAACTGCAACAGTAGATCTTAATTGAAAGGTTTCTTGTATTGATTTAACAGCTTTCATTTCGTTATCACTCAATCTTATGCGGAATCCTCCTCCATCTCTTCTGCCGCCTGATCTATCTCTGAAATTTGGTCTTTCATTATTAGAACGACCTCTGTAATTTTCTTGTCCAGGATTATTGCTGAAATTTGAATTAGACATTTTAATGTTACTAAAGTTATTAAATAGTTTATTAACTTAGCATCTTGTTATGCAATTAGTCTTTTTGAAAGCCTTAATTTTTTATCTTTTGATTAACGACTTATGAAATTTTGCTTTTCTCATTCACAACTTGCATTAAAATAAAATTAGAAAAAAAAAGTATTGTGTTTGATATTAGTAAAGACAAATTTTTAAAGGATTTCATAAAATTTCCGAAAAAAAATCTTATTGTTATTTTATTGTTGTTAGGTTTTGGGGAATGGTTTGTCAGTGACTTAATCCATTTTGCAGGAGGCTCAATAGGATTTTTTGCCCTTTGTTTGGGGGGATATTTTTACTTGAAGAATGATAAACCTAAATTTAATGAGCCAAATAATTTAGATGGGTGGATAAATCTATGTAATGAAGATTTAAATTTTTTTGAAGAACTTGAACTAACAAATGAATTAGAAAAACAGAATTCAAAAAGACAAAAAATACTTGAATCGATTCTTAATAGATCTGAAAAAGAAAAAATAAGTTGCATTGGACAAAAAGATTTTCAAAATTGTCAGTCTGTTTTGAAAAGTCATTTCAAAGTAGATAAGTTTGACTTTGATCTACACGAAAAACTGCCTAAATACAATTCTTCTCAAGTTATTCCAGAAGAAGCTTTGAATAGTGATGCAATCTTGTATTTTATAAACTTGCCTTTGTCGGCAAATGATTTTTTGTGGCTGGAAAAGTTTCCTAAAAATATGCCAATCTGGTTGGTGGGTTTAATTCCCAACGAAATAGAAGCCAAAAATCAGATAGAAGACCTAAAGTCGCAAATTTCAAGTGACTTCATAAATAAAATTATTACCTTTGATGTGAATAAGAATGAAATAACAAATATACCTTTTTCGTTAAGGAAGTTTTTCATAAGTTCATCTAAAAATATTGAAAATACAAAAAAAAGGCTCTTGAAAGAACTTCATTTTGCTTGGCAATCTGAAATTGAAGGGATAAGAAGAATGCAGTTAAAAGGTATACAAAGAAAAAATCAAATTCTTGTTGCGACAACTGTTTTCCTATCTCCTATCCCATCAATTGATGTAATGGCAATGACAGTACTAAATTCATTAATGATTAAAGAAATTAAGTCTATATGGGGATGTAATTGGTCTCCTGAAATTTTAGATAAAGTATCTAAAGAGATTTTAAAGACTGCAATTGCTCAGGGAGTTATTGAGTGGAGTGGGCAGACTCTTATTGGTATAACAAAATTTCATGGTCCAAATTGGCTTGTCTCTGGAACATTTCAAGCTGTCAGTGCTGCTTATTTAACAAGGGTAGTGTCAAGTTCTTTAGCTGATTTTATGGCAATAACAAAAGGAGTTGAAGAACCTGATTTGGATTTTATAAAAAGAAATACTGAGAAAATTGTTGAAAAAGCTTTTGAAAAAGAAAAAATAAATTGGAAAGGATTTGTTTCTGATCTTAGAAAACCACTCATGAAACTTTCCTTTAATTCATAATCTAAGCATGAATGTTAAATATGAGAAAAAAAATTATTTTTTTAAGTTTGTTAGTTCTACTTTCTATTACTTCAGGCTCATGTAAGAGAATATCAAATAAAAATGAAACTAAAGAAGTAATACTAGCAAGTTTTACAGTTTTGGCGGACATAATTAGCAATGTTGCTAAAGATGATTATATTGTTAGATCAATAACGAAACCTGGAGTTGAAGTTCATGGGTACCAACCAACTCCGAGCGATTTAGTAAATGCCTCAAGTGCTTTTGTATTTATTGATAATGGATTTGGATTTGAATTATGGGCTGAAAAATTTGTTTCTAATTTAAAAGTTAAAAGAATTACTATCGCGGAGGATTTAGATCCTATTTTTATAAGTGAAGATTTTTATAAAGGGAAACCCAACCCTCATGCCTGG
>CACNMX010000029.1 GCA_902621675.1 uncultured Prochlorococcus sp.
ACCTAATTCCATTTCCACACATTTGTGCTTCAGAACCATCAGAATTAAAAATTATCATTTTTGCATAATTATCTTTATTAGGTTCTTCTATAAAAATCACACCATCTGCTCCAACACCAAATTGCCTGTTGCAAATTTTTTTTATATCAAATATTTTATTTGTCTTGTAATTTTTATATAGTTCATTTCCTCTAGAATCTATTATTACGAAATCATTTCCGTTGCCTTGATATTTTTCAAAACTTATATTTTTCATTTGTAATTCATATATATTAAATTTTAATTATAAATTATTCCTTTTAACAATCTATTTCTATTTTATACAATGGATATTAAAATAATAATTTAACAAATAAAAATTAAGTGATTTCTCCCGATAAACAATATGAGGTTGATACCAATTTATATAATCCATCTGAAATAGAAAAAAAATGGCAGTCAATATGGACAGAAAACAATTTATACAAAACCGATGAATTAACTGAGAATAGCGATAAGTTTTATGCCTTATCAATGTTTCCCTACCCTTCAGGTAATCTTCATATGGGACATGTTAGGAATTATGTTATTACAGACTTAATAGCTCGATTCCAAAGGTTTAAGGGTAAATCTGTCTTACATCCAATGGGTTGGGACGCTTTTGGTTTGCCTGCTGAAAATGCCGCTATTGAAAGGGGAATTAGTCCAAGTGTCTGGACTAAAAAAAATATTTCTCATATGAAGTCACAATTAAAGCTTTTGGGACTATCAGTTGATTGGGATAGGGAATTTGCAACATGTGATGAAAATTATTATATTTGGACTCAATATCTATTTTTAGAGTTATACAAGTCAGGACTTGTCTATCAAAAGGAATCAGAAGTTAATTGGGATCCTATAGATAATACAGTCCTAGCGAATGAACAAGTTGACTCAGAGGGTAAATCTTGGAGATCTGGGGCAGTAGTTGAAAAAAAATTATTAAAGCAATGGTTTTTAAGAATTACTAATTATGCTGATGAATTATTGAAGGATTTAGAAAAATTAGATAACTGGCCAGAAAGAGTAAAAATAATGCAAGATAATTGGATTGGAAAGTCAATTGGTGCAAATATTAATTTCAATATCAATACCAATCCAGAAAAGAAAATAACTGTATTTACAACAAGGCCAGATACTTTATTTGGAGTTACTTATTTAGCAATTTCTGTAAATCATTCATTAATTAAAAAAATTACTGATCAAGAAACCATCCAAGATATAGAAAATCTTAAACAATATTTGAAAGATAATAAAAATAATGAACTTGAAAAAATTGGAATAAAAACTAGCTTAATAGCAATAAACCCAGTTAATTCTGAACCTATACCTATTTGGGTGGCTAGTTATGTTCTTGATGAATACGGAACAGGCGCTGTTATGGGTGTACCTGCTCATGATTTAAGGGATTTTGAGTTTGCTAAGAAAAACAATATTAATATTAAACAGGTAATAGTAAAGGATAAAAGTGAACAAAGAAATGAGCTTGATAATGCTTATGTAGAAAATGGATATCTAATTAATTCAAATCAATACAATGGTATAGCAAATACTATTGCTAAATTAAAAATTGCAGAGGAGGGAGTAAATAATGGATGGGCCGAAAATAAAATTCAATATCGTTTAAGAGATTGGTTAATATCTAGACAAAGATATTGGGGATGTCCGATACCCATCGTTAATTGCAAAAAATGTGGAGCTGTTCCTTTAAACCACTCGGATTTGCCTGTTTCATTACCAAAAGATATAGAAATCTCCGCTAACAAGATTAATGCTTTAGGTAATAATAATAATTGGATAAATACAACATGTCCAAAATGTGGAATAGCGGCAAGAAAAGAAACTGATACTATGGACACTTTCATGTGTTCATCTTGGTATTTTTTAAGATACCCATCATCAAAATGTTCAACTAAGCCATTTGAAAAGAATCAAATTAATAAGTGGTTACCTGTAGATCAATATGTTGGAGGTGTAGAGCATGCAATATTGCATTTGTTATATGCCAGATTTTTCACTAAAGCTTTGCGAGATAATGAACTATTTGATATTGATGAACCATTCAAAAAATTATTAACGCAAGGAATGGTTCAGTCCGCAGCCTATAAAAACAATAAAACTGGTAAATATGTTTCTCCCTCCGATATTACTGACTTATCAAATCCTACAGATCCAATTGACAATTCTAAACTCGAAGTTCTTTTCGAGAAGATGTCTAAGTCTAAATATAATGGAATAGACCCTGAATCAGTAATTAAAAAATATGGAGCAGATACAGCAAGAATGTTTATATTATTTAAAGCTCCACCAGAAAAAGATTTGGAATGGGGAGATACAGATGTTGAAGGACAATTTAGATTTTTAAGTAGGATTTGGAAGCTTTATATAAATTGTGTAAAAGATATAAATAGTAAATCTAATTCCTATCCAGATAAAGAAAAAAGTTTAATAAAGTCAATGAATATTGCTATAAAAGAAATTTCAAATGACATATTAAATAACCAATTTAATACTGCGATTTCAGAACTAATGAAGTTTTATAATTCATTATCAAATTCTATTAATGACATAAACAATAATTTAAAAATTGATGCTTTAAAAACATTTTGTATTTTGTTGGCTCCATTTGCACCTCATATTGCAGAAGAAATATGGCATCTTATAGGATTTAAAAAATCTGTACATTTAGAACACTGGCCTTCCTTTAATGCCGAGGCACTAAAGGAAGATTCATATGAACTAGTAATACAAGTGAATGGAAAAGTTCGAGACAAAGTAAATATTAATAATGATATGAGTGAAGATCAAATTAAAGAATTGACTCTTAAAAGACCTAACATATTAAAATGGACTCAAAATAAGGAAATAAGAAAAATAATTATTGTTAAGGGAAAAATAATGAATATTGTTGTTTAAGAATTTATTTTTTGAATAACTAATGAATTTGGATTTGACCAATCGCCCTTAACTAAATAATTATGATTACCGAAACACATTTCACGGAGTATAAAAAATATAGGTTCACTAACTGAATTATCAAATAATGATGTTATGTCATTTATAGAATATTCTCCACCTTCATCTAATAAATTACTTACTTTTTGTTGATACTCAATAATATTTGCAGCTGCTTTCTTTCCAGCTTCAACTCCAGGTTGATCATATGCATTTATATTTACCAATTCAGCGTAGAAGGATACAGCCCTTTCAAATAAAGCGATTAAGGCACCTAGTGAAAAACAATTTAACTTTTCTAACGTAATAGTGATACTTTGTCTGTTTTCACTAGAGAGTGCTGATCTGGTTCCTTGCAAAAAACCAGAAAGATATTCTTTAGGATTCTCTTTTTCATCAAATATATTAGTAGATGGAGAATCTAATAATTCAATAAAAATACAAAAGAAATTATCAATACCATCTCTCAGTTGCTGAACATAAGCATGCTGATCTGTAGATCCTTTATTACCAAAAACGGAAATACCTTGATTAACTACTTGACCATTCCTATTAAATTTCTTTCCTAATGATTCCATTACTAATTGCTGAAGATATTTACTAAAAACCTGTAACCTATCTCTATAAGGTAATACGACCATATCTCTCTTTCCAATACCATCCCCAGTTAAATACCATGCGGATGATAATAGTGCTGCTGGATTATTTGTAAAGTCACTTATACGTGTGGCTTCATCCATTAATGATGCACCTCTGATAAATTCAGAGATATTTTCATTAATAAGAGCTAATGGAAGTAATCCTACAGAGCTTGTAATACTAGTTCTTCCACCAACCCAATCTTGCAAATTAAATATTTTTAACCAATTTTCAGAAGTAGCTTTTTTAAATAACTTACTACCTTTCATAGTTATAGCTATAGCATTAGAATTCCATTCAAGAGAATTGTTTTCGCAGTGACTTTTAATAATTTCCATAGCAATTCTAGGTTCAGGCGTACCACCTGATTTGCTTACTACTACAAATAATGTTGTTGATAATTTTTCAGATAACTCTTCTAACTTTTCGCTAATTAAAAAAGGATCAACATTATCGATATAAGAAAAATTTAAGCCTTTAGAACACTTCTGCAGTGACTCTGTAATAAGTAATGGTCCTAATCCACTTCCACCAATTCCTATCCATAGAACATCAGTATACTGCTGATTATTCTTATTCTTAATATCCCCATTTAAAATTTGTTTTCCAAATTCAGAGATTGAATTAATATCTGCTCTAATTTCTTCTCCTATTATTGAAGAGGGTGAAATTGATGGATTTCTAAGCCAATAATGTCCAACTTGTCTATTTTCATCAATATTTGAGATTGCACCATTTTCTAATTCTTTTATTGATAAAAAAACATCTTTAAATTTATCTTCTAAATTTTTTATCTCTTTACTTGTGAAATTAATTTTGCTTATGTCTAACCAAATATTTAATTTTTTATCAAACCAAAGATAATTACAAAATTTATCCCAAGAGTTTAAATCTCCATTCATTTTATATATTTGTTTCCTTTAATTATTATTCAATTATATCTATACGAATAGTACATAGATTTGAATCATTTAAATTTCTTTAAATTATTATCTTCAAATAAATATGTTTTTGAATATAAACAATTAAAAATGAGGGTTTTTTTTATTTCATATGAATTTATCATTGGATAAAGTAAAAAAATTTTGAATAGATCATTTAATTACATAATTTCGCCTGAGATATCTGAATTTAAAAGATTTTCCCCTAAATTAAAAATAGGTGTACTTGCTTCTGGGAATGGAACAAACTTTCAGGAATTAATTGATCTCTCAGAAAAAGGAGAATTAGATATAGATATAAAAGTTCTAATAACTAACAAAGATGATGCAGGATGTATAAAGAGAGCTGAAAGTAAAAAAATACCTCACAAAATTATAAGAGGCAAAGACTTTCTGCAAAAGGAGGCATTTGAATTAGAAATTATAAATACTTTAATTCATTACGATGTTGAACTTGTGGTTATGGCAGGCTGGATGAAAATAGTTTCTCCTTTTTTTATTAATAAATTTAAGAATAAGATAATAAATATTCACCCATCATTACTTCCCGCATATAAAGGTGGTTCTGCGATAAAGGACTCTATATTAAATGGTTCAAAAATAACTGGTTGTTCAGTACATTTTGTAGAAGAGGAGGTAGATAGTGGATCATTGATAATGCAAGCTGCATTGTCAATTAGAGATGATGATGATACTGAATCACTTTCCAAAAGGATACAAATGCTTGAGCATAAAATCTTACCTCACTCAATCTCTCAAGCTGGGTTTTTGATAAGAAGTAATTTTATGGAAAATTATTAGTTAAATCAAGACCTTCATCCATTGAAAATCCACTCATAAGATTTAAATTTTGAATTGCTTGCCCAGTCTGACCCTTTAACAAATTATCAATTGCAGATAAAATAATAATCCTCCCATTTCGAATATCGACTTTAACAGAAAGGAAAATTTGGTTTGTATTTTTAACCCATTTTGTTGATGGGAATGTATCTACAGGTAAGACCTTAATATTTTTGAAATTTCTATAATAATTATCCAAAAGAATTCTGCAATCATCAGAAGTTAATCCTGGATCTCTTAATCTCCCATATATAGTCGAATGCATACCCCTTGATATCGGAACCAAATGAGGAGTAAAGAGCAGTTCAATTTTATTTCCAGATATTAAAGATGCTACTTGTTCGATCTCTGAGGTATGTCTATGGTTAATCAATCCATATGCTGAAAGACCTTCTCCACATTCTGATAAAAGTAGCTTTTGGTTTGGTTCTCGACCACCACCAGAAGTTCCGCTTTTAGAATCAATTACTATACCTTCATTTTCAATAATTCCTTGAGAAAGATAAGGAGCTAATGGAATAAGAGCAGATGTTGGATAACATCCTGGACAGGCAATTAATCTTCCTTTTGAAATGGCTTCTTTATTTATTTCAGGAAGACCATAGACTGCCTCTTTGCATAAATCATCGTCACTCCTTTTATAAATAGCAGCTTCTTTGGAATATACTTTTTTCCATTCGTCTAAAGACTTATATCTGTAATCAGCTGACAAATCAATAACTTTAACTCCTCTTTCTAATAATTTTCTTGTCAATGTTGAAGATATTCCATTTGGTAAGCAAAGCAATGCAACATCTGAATTTTTTGAAATATTATCTACTGAAATATCTTCTATATAAGGATCATTATTTAGATAAATAAAAGGGAAATTATCATTCCACTTTGATCCAGAGGTTTTATTACCTCCTAAAAATGAAATTTTGTATTTTTTATTCTTCTTTAAAAGATTTACCGCTTGAATACCTCCGTAACCAGTAGCACCAACTATTGCAACATTCATTTCTTTGAATTGGCAGACTTTGAGATAGGATTATAAAGTGTTGAATTAAAGGTAACTAAAACACTATTTTTCTATATTGATAGGAATAATGAAAGAAACAAGTCCCAAATCAAATAATGGAACAATTTTGGATATAAATGAATCTTTTAAAATTGAATTTGATCCTATCAGCGATGCGTTGGCAGCGATAAGAAATGGTGAATGCATAATTGTTGTAGATGATGAAAGAAGAGAAAATGAAGGAGATTTAATATGTGCGGCGCAGTTTGCAACTCCACAGCAAATTAATTTTATGGCTACTGAGGGACGTGGCCTTATATGCCTAGCTATGCAAGGTGAAAAGCTTGACTCTTTAGATTTACCATTAATGGTAGATAGAAATACAGATGAAAATCAAACAGCTTTTACGATATCAATTGATGCTGGTCCTGAAAATAATGTTACTACTGGAATTTCCGCTGAAGACAGGGCAAAGACAATTCAAGTTGCAATAAACCCAAATACAAAACCTGATGATTTAAGGAGGCCAGGACATATTTTTCCATTAAGAGCTAAAAAAGGTGGTGTATTAAAGAGGGCAGGTCACACCGAAGCGGCAGTAGATATTGCGGCGATGTCAGGTCTTTATCCAGCTGGAGTGATTTGTGAAATACAAAATCCTGACGGTTCCATGTCGAGACTTCCACAACTTAAAGAGTATGCAAAACAGTGGGGAATGAAATTAATATCCATAGCTGATTTGATAAGTTATCGATTTCAAACTGAGAGATTTGTATTTAGGAAATCCGACGCTGTTCTTCCAAGTATTTTTGGTAATTTCAAAGCTTATGGATATGTCAATGAACTTGATGGTTCAGAGCACGTTGCATTAGTTAAACAAAAAGCATCAAAGTTAAGTGAACCTGTACTAGTAAGAATGCATTCAGAGTGCTTAACTGGCGATGCTTTTGGATCATTACGTTGTGATTGTAGACCTCAATTAGAGGCTGCTTTATCAAGGATAGAAAAGGAGGAAGAGGGAGTTGTTGTCTACTTGAGGCAAGAAGGCAGAGGTATTGGTCTAATTAATAAATTAAAAGCTTACAGCTTACAGGATGGTGGATTAGACACTGTAGAAGCTAATGAAAAATTAGGTTTTCCAGCTGATCTCAGAAATTATGGAGTTGGAGCACAGATATTAACCGATCTTGGAATAAAAAAACTAAAATTACTTACAAACAATCCTAGAAAGATTGCTGGATTAGGTGGTTATGGAATAGAAGTAATTGAGAGAGTTCCATTAGTAATTTGTCCAAACGATAATAATGCAGAATATTTGAGTGTAAAAAAAACGAAACTAGGCCACATGATTGATGAAGATAATCCTAATTCCAGGAATATCGATCCATTTATATCAATTTTTCTTGACGGAAAATATAAATCAATTGATCTAGTTCCAATAAAAAATAACGTAATTAAATTCTGTAGTGATCAAAACATTAATATTAAACTTGAAAGCACTCCAAGATTATTGGCTTTTTGGAATCGACCCAAATTAGTATGGCGAATTCTGCATGATCAGAATAGAACCAATTCCAACATTACTGATGAAGAAATAAAGAATATAGAATTATTTATTCAATTTTTATCCAATTATGAAAACAGTACAAAGATTGGAATCATTGTTTCTAGAAACATTGAACAAGCATTACACCCAAAAAGTAGCATCAAATTAATCAATACTAAATTTACTATTAATAATGAAATGTTATATTCATCTACAAGAAAATTTAATTTAGATAAAGAGACATTTAGTATTGTTTTTGAAGACTAAATTACTATTTTAGGGTTGCTTTTAGAATTTTTGAACCATTAGTAAGCTTTAGCACTACATCCATGTCATCTGTTTTACCAAAAACAGTATGAACTCCATCGAGATGAGGCTGTGGTTCATAAACTATGAAAAACTGACTACCACCTGTATCTTTACCTGCATGAGCCATAGAAAGTGAACCTTTTAAATGTTTATTGGAATTAATTTCACATTTGATATTATATCCAGGGCCTCCGGTTCCAGGCATACCAGATGCTCCATCACGAGTATTTGGACACCCACCCTGAGCCATAAATCCTGGAATAACCCTGTGAAATGCTAGACCATCATAAAAACCATCCCCAATCAACTTGGTGAAGTTTTTAACTGTATTAGGTGCATCGTTAGAAAAAAATTCAATATTAATGTTTCCAACTTCTGTTTCAAATAAGGCTGTTGTCATGTTTTATTAATTTAATAATTTATTGATATTTTAGTAGCTAAAGCAACTTTTCAAGATTTTCCTTAATGGTATTAATATCAATGTTATCTTTATTACTATTTTTGTCTTCCTCCCAATTTTCAACTTCTAGGTTTTTCTGGGGTGGTGAAATTAATAACCTATCTTCTGCGGTTTTAGGTACAAAGTTTTTTTCTACTAATTTAAATTCATAATCTAATTTAATGCAGAAATCTTTTATTTCCTCTATGTTGATCATTTCAACTGTTGGCAAAGGAAAATCTTGAGCTTCTAGTAGACCGCAATATCTTGTTGCATCATCCTTATCTTCAAACATAAGAACTATGGTCCTTCCTTTAAGTTCGATTGAATGAATTCCTTCCTTATCTGTTCCTGAATTATATAAAAGAACAAATATGTTCATAGGTATCGGTTTTTCTATTAATATAGTATTTGATTAGGAATCAGAAAGTGATAATTCTTGTAATCTTGTATATAAAGCAATTTCTTCATCATTAATATCAGCAGGTATCACTACCAAGATTTCAACATATTGATCACCTACATTATCTTCAAAAGTTAAACCTCTACCTTTCAAACGTAACATTCTTCCCGTAGATGATTTTGGTGGCACTTGAAGTGTGACATTCCCATCAAGTGTAGGAACCTCTACTGCACAACCAAGAAGAGCATCATGAGGAAATAACTCTAATTTATAAAGAACTCTTAAACCATCAATTCTTAATCCACTTTTCGTTTGAACTTTTAACTGTAGATAATGATCTTTACCTCCTCTCGCGATATTTTCTAGTCTTAATCGCCATCCATCTCCAGCGAAAGGAGGTGTATCAACTTCAACTACGGTTTCATCTTCAAGTTCTATTAAAATTGAAGCTCCATTCAAAGCTTCATCAGGTGTCAATTCAATAATTGTTTCGACATCTTGGTGAAGTTTAACTGGAGGTGGCTCTTCTGGAGAGGTTGCTGGGTATTCATTATTGTTAAATTCATCATTATCTGTGTTTATGTATTCATCCCCAAAAGTTTCATCATTATATTCGTCGTAATTCTTAGGGGAGTATTCATATCCAAATAATGAATCAAGATATTCTTGAAAATCAGGAAACCCTGTGTTGAAATTATTATTTTCATAATCTTCGTTGATATTATGATCCGAACTTTTTTTACTTCTATTAGGGTCACGTAGATATTCGTATGCTTCATTAATAAATTTAAATCTTTCTTCTGCATTAAGATCATTTTTATTTAAATCTGGATGCCATTTTCTTGCCTCTCTTCGAAAAGCCTTTTTAAGTTCTTTATCATCAAAATCAGGGGATAAACCCAAAATCGACAAATAGTCTTTTTTAGAGGAAGTAGTCATTGTCCCATGGATCATCGTCCCTAGAATTACCATACCTCGAATTTCTATAATTTCTATTCATTTGATTATCCCAAGGATCATCGTCCCAATAATCATCTGAAAAAAGTTCATCCTTTAATGATCCAAATGTATTTTTAATGCTTTGTAAGGGATTATTATCAGTTTTCTTTTCTACTGCAAATTTTCTATTTAAGCCGAATAAAGCTTCTTGAAGGGCACTTACTGAGATTTCTAATTCTTGAGGATCATCATCATCTATATAATCTTCAACATCTTGAATTGCTAATTCAACGGCTCGTTGTTGTCTTTCAGCACCATAAGGGCCAAATTCCAATGAAGCATCTCTAAGTCTTCTCTCAGCTTGCGCAATAAGAGTTAATGCACTATTTTTTCTATCAATTACGGATCTTCTTTTTCTATCTTCATTAGCTTTTTCTTTAGCTTCTGCAATTATCGAATTTATTTCTTGTTCGTTTAAATTAGACCCTCCAGAAATTGTAACTGTTTGCTTTCTTCCAGTAGTTCTATCAGTTGCACTTACTTCCAAAAGACCATTAGCATCAATATCAAATGCCACCTGGACTTGAGGTATTCCTCTTGGAGC
>CACNMX010000030.1 GCA_902621675.1 uncultured Prochlorococcus sp.
TTTTATGGTGCAAATTTCGTGACAAGTTTTATCACGGCAATGCAGAGTAAAGAATCAAACTTTAATCTAACTAATAGTAGATTAAGGCTAGTAAGTGGGACAACAAATCCTAAATTAGCTCAAGAAATTGCATCATACTTAGGGATTGAAAATGTACCTTTAGTATCTAAAAGATTCGCTGATGGAGAACTTTATGTACAGATTCAACAATCTATTAGAGGCTGTGATGTATTCCTGATACAACCTACATCCGCTCCTGTAAATGATAGTTTAATGGAGCTTATGATAATGGTTGACGCATGCAAGAGAGCGTCTGCAAGACAAATTACAGCTGTAATTCCCTATTTTGGATATGCGAGGGCAGATAGAAAGACCTCAGGTAGAGAGTCTATAACTGCAAAGCTAACTGCTAATTTACTTGAAAAATCTGGAGTTGATAGGGTTCTTGCTATGGATTTACACTCTGCTCAAATACAGGGATATTTTGATATACCGTGCGATCATATTTACGGTTCACCTGTATTAATTGATTATCTAGAAACTTTAGATTTAGAAGAAGTAGTTGTCGTTTCACCTGATGTAGGTGGAGTTGCGAGAGCAAGAGCATTTGCAAAATTAATGAAAGATGCTCCCCTGGCTATTATTGACAAAAGGAGATCGGCTCATAATATCGCAGAAAGCCTAACAGTTATTGGCGAAGTTAAAGGTAAAACGGCTATTCTTATAGACGATATGATAGACACTGGCGGCACAATTTGCTCTGGAGCTAATTTACTGAAAAAAGAAGGAGCTAATAGAATATTTGCATGTGCATCTCATGCTGTATTTTCACCTCCTTCTTATGAAAGATTAAGTACTAAGAATTTATTCGAACAAGTTATTGTAACTAATAGCATACCCGTTATAAATAAATCAAATTTCCCACAGTTAAAAGTTCTTTCTGTCGCAAATATGCTTGGGGAAGCTATTTGGAGAATTCATGAAGAAAGTTCTGTTAGTTCTATGTTTAGATAAAAAAAATTATTTTTACAAACCTTGTAATTTCTTGATTCTCTCAGTTTCAATCTTAAACTGTTTTTCAATTTTTTCAGGAACATTGTCTGGGCACACTTGAAGAGCTGATTCAACTAATTGCAGAGATGCAATAAATTGTAATTGTTTCATATCAACTTTTTGTTCTTTCTTTTTCTCTATTATTTTCCCTCCATGTTTTTGTGATACTACTGATGCGAAGGTTGCTGAGGCAACGTTTAATGTTTTTGGGAAATCCAGATCAAATCCTTTTCTTGTCGCATTACATAAAAATGAAACACCCATCCCATGATATAAATCTAAATCATTTTTATTGGCAGGTGAATTTTTAACATTTGCATTTACTTTATTAATTTCATTATTTGTATCAAACAAAAAAGATGAAAAAATTAGGGGAATTGCCAAAATTTTAGATATTTTTAAACTCATATTTGATTTATTTTTAATTCACATTATTAAAGATAACATTTTTTATTTTTAAACTAAATCTGCCCAAAGAATTTATTTAATAATTTTAATTTCATGATGATTCTCTACTATTTTAAGCATATCTTTCTTCCATGAATATATAACCCTAAATCTATAATTATCAGAATCTACTAGTCTCGTATGCTCAAGAATATACCAATCTTTGTAAGAAGATTCAAAAATCATTTCGTGTTCGTCGACTTGTTTAATATTTGAAATACCTTCATCATTACTTAGATAAAATTTTTCTCTCTTAAGTTGATGGCCTTTTAAAAATGCATGCATTTCTCCTCGTTCTTTATACTGGGGATTTTCGTCAAAGAAATTATATTTTTTTTCTGGGTACCAAGTAAATTTATAATGCGACTCCCATTCAGACTTACTCTCGAGAGATTGAATATTTATATTCATTATTAAATTATAAGTTTTTTGTACTTCATCGAGAAAATAAGTTCTATTAGATTTCCATAATCCAATATTCCTAGAAAACCACCTTTTTAAGTTACTATTCAAGTTGATTTCAGGAGGGTTTTCACCAAAATGTAAATTTTTCTTTGGATTAATAGCAACCATTTATAAAAAAGTCCTATTTATTTAATAGCCTATCTGTAAAATAAAAAAAAATATCTTAAGGTGTTTATAAGGATTAACAGCTTTTCAACACTTCAGAGGAATTCATTTGAATGATAAAAAAGAGCTAAAATTAATACTTGTGGCAGCTAGAAACCAACTTTCTAGTAATGATATTAAGTCCCTAATAACTTATTTAGAATCAGATGATTGTGAATTTGAGACATCACTTCAGATCTCAGAACCCACAGAGCAACCAGAATTACTTGAATTACATAGATTAGTCGCTATCCCTGCTCTCATAAAGGTTTCCCCAGCTCCAAAGCAAATATTTGCTGGAAGTAATATTTTCTCTCAATTGCAAAAATGGTTGCCAAGGTGGTCACAGGAAGGCTTAACAAAAAACCTTGGGATTAATTTGCAGCCATCCAAAATTGATTCAATAAGAACTCAAAAAGAATTTCTATTGGAAGACGAACTTCTTGTTTTAAGACAAGAAAATGAGACATTAACAAAAAGAATAGAATCTCAGGAAAGATTATTAAGAATGGTTGCGCATGAATTAAGAACACCTTTAACTGCAGCTACTTTGGCTGTTCAAAGTCAAAAACTCGGACAAATAGATATTTCAAAATTGCAGGAGGTTATTAAAAGACGTCTTGAAGAGATTGAACTTTTATCTCAGGATCTCTTAGAGGTTGGAACAACCAAATGGGAAGCATTATTTAATCCTCAGAAAATTGATTTAGGTAATATTAGTGCTGAAGTAATACTCGAATTAGAAAAATTCTGGAGATTAAGGAATATTGAAATTGATACTGATATTCCATCTGATCTGCCAAGTGTATTTGCAGATCAAAGAAGAATGAGGCAAGTATTTTTAAATTTAATTGAAAATGCTATTAAATTTTCTAAAGATTCTGGATCTATAAAAATCACTATGATTCATAAGACAAATCAATGGGTAGAAATAACAATTTGTGACAAAGGTGCAGGTATTCCTTTGAGCGAACAAAAAAGAATTTTTCTTGATAGGGTTAGACTTCCCCAGACTTCTGAAGGAACTTCAGGATTTGGTATTGGGTTATCAGTATGTAGGAGAATAGTACAAGTCCATGGAGGAAGAATATGGGTAGTATCTGAAGTAGGGGAAGGTTCCTGCTTCCATTTCACAGTTCCTGTGTGGCAAGGACAAAACAAAGAGCAACAATACTTGACGAAAGGCTAGCCTTACTCTTAGTTTTTAATAAGCTGTTATGCTAATTTCCTGGCCCCATCGTCTAGAGGCCTAGGACACCTCCCTTTCACGGAGGCGACAGGGGTTCGAATCCCCTTGGGGCTATTAATTTAATTTTATAACGATCTTCTTGAAGATTTTGCTTGCCTATCTACGGCAATTAAATTTTCTGAAAGATCCTTTTTCAGTCTTTTCTCTATCATTCCTATTGGCATCCACTGACAACCTTGAACAGTAAGATCATAAATTAATGAGTTTGTTGAAGTATTTTTAATATTTTGAATTTTCCAACTTCCCTCAAACTTTCTGAAATCTCCTTTTATTAAATTAAATTTTAAGAGGCCAAGCTCCTTATCTTCAAATAAATCTATAGTTACTTCAGCTGAAAATTTCATGCCAAGGAAATCCTGAGCCCCTACTTGTTTAAGATGTACATTATTTCCCTTCTGAAATATTTTTTTGCTCGATAAAAGATTTGGTATGTAGAGATTTAGCCGATCATAATCTGTTAAAACATTCCATAAAGAATCAAAACTCGCAGAGGTTGTAAGTTGAGCGGCAAGTCTTCTTGTCCCACCGGAAAACTTCTCCATCGTTTGCTCAATTGTCCTGTAATCATTGTTCTTATAATGATCTTCTGATTCTTGAGGATTATTCATAAATGAATTTTTTAATTAGATAAAAAATTATTTCTGTGTAACTATACTGATAAAAACAACAAATACTGGAAAATTAAAATAATTTCTTTTATTTATCCCGATCTCAAAACGTAACCATTTTTGTAAAATCACTACAAATTAAACTACAAATTGATAATCTTTTATAAAAGAAATCTAAACAATGTATTCACAAGCAAAAGTAATCGCAGGCGGATTAGCTCATATACCAGTAGTAATAGCTGTTTTTTATTTTATACTCTCAACTTTTAACAAAAGAGCTTTAAAATTTGTTGAAGATGCAAAAACAAAAAAACCTGAGGCAAAAGCTGTGGAACCTAAAAAAGTCGCTGTTTCAAAAATAGAAGCTCCAAAAACAGAAGCTCCAAAAACAGAAGCTCCAAAAATAGTTAAGAAAAAACATGCAGATGTTCCAGTAAATATTTACCGTCCTAAAACACCATATGAGGGAACAGTTATTGAAAACTATAGTCTTCTCAAAGAAGGAGCAATTGGTAGAGTTAATCACATAACTTTTGATCTTAAAGATAGTGATCCATTTTTAAATTATGTAGAAGGACAAAGTATTGGTATCATGCCTGCTGGTGAAGATGCTAATGGAAAACCTCATAAATTAAGACTATACTCAATAGCTAGCACTAGACACGGTGATGACTTTAATGGAAATACAGTTTCTCTTTGTGTAAGACAGCTTCAGTATGAAAAAGATGGTGAAACTATTAATGGCGTCTGCTCTACTTACTTATGTGATATTAAGCCTGGAGATAAAGTAAAAATAACAGGTCCTGTTGGTAAAGAAATGCTTCTCCCTGATGAAGAGGACGCAAATATTGTTATGTTAGCCACTGGTACTGGAATAGCACCAATGAGGGCTTATTTAAGAAGAATGTTCGAACCAACTGAAAAAGAAAAAAATAAATGGAATTTCAAGGGTAAAGCTTGGTTATTTATGGGTGCTCCAAAATCAGCTAATTTGTTATACGAAGAAGATCTTCAAAGATACATTGCTGAGAATCCAGAAAATTTTAAATATACAAAAGCTATTAGTCGCGAGCAGCAAAATACAAAAGGTGGAAGAATGTACATTCAAGATAGAGTTTTAGAGTCAGCCAATGAACTTTTCAATATGATTGAAGATGAAAAGACACACATATATCTTTGTGGGTTAAAGGGTATGGAACCTGGAATAGATGAAGCAATGACAAAGGCAGCAGAAGAAAAAGGATTGAACTGGTCAGAATTAAGACCTCAACTAAAAAAAGCAGGAAGATGGCACGTAGAAACTTACTAAATCTTTGATATTTAAATTTAAGTTTCACATACTAAATACTTTTTGGTTTAGACACAATATGTAGCTAATATTTGAAAAAAAGAGGATTTTAAATAAAGAATACTAAAAATATGCCTTCAACTTTAAGTAATCCTCTAAGATTAGGTTTACGGCAGGAAAGAGTCATATCTCCACAATGTTTAGTAATTTTTGGCGCTAGTGGAGACCTTACTCATAGAAAATTAATACCAGCCTTATTTGAACTCTATTTGCAAAGAAGAATTCCTAGTGAATTTGGAATAGTCGGTTGTGCGAGAAGACCTTGGACTGATAAAGAGTTTAGAGAAAAGATGAAAGTAAAGTTATCAAATCAAATATCTGGGAAAGAAAGGGAGTGGGAACAATTTTCTAATTATCTTTTTTATGAACCAGTTGACCTACAACAAAGTGATCATGTCGTAAGGCTTTCTAGAAGATTAAATGAAATTGATAAAACACAAGCTACTCATGGGAATAGAACATTTTATTTATCAGTATCTCCGAATTTCTATGCAAGTGGATGTAAAGCTCTTAAAGGGGCTGGCCTTTTAGATGACCCTAAGAAAAGTCGTTTAGTAATTGAAAAACCTTTTGGAAGAGATTATTCAAGTGCAAAAAAATTGAATAAGATCGTTCAAAATTGCGCTGAAGAAAGTCAGATTTATAGGATTGATCATTATTTAGGTAAAGAGACAGTTCAGAATATTCTTGTTATGAGGTTTGCTAACACTATTTTTGAACCAATCTGGAATAGGAATTATATATCAAGTGTTCAAATTACTTCATCTGAAACAGTTGGTGTTGAAGATAGAGCAGGTTATTACGAAAGCTCTGGTGCTTTGCGGGATATGCTTCAAAATCATATGACTCAAATGCTTGCAGTTACTGCAATGGAACCTCCTGGAAAATTTGAACCAGAAGCAATAAGAAATGAAAAAGCTAAGGTTCTTCAAGCTTCAAAACTTGCTGACGAAAATGAACCATGGAATTGTTGCATAAGAGGTCAATATGGTGAGGGAGGGAATATTTCAAATCGACTCAAAGGATATAGGCAGGAAGATGGTGTTAATAGTAACAGCACAACAGAAACTTATATTGCGACAAAAGTTTTCGTGGATAACTGGCGTTGGCAAGGGGTTCCTTTTTATTTGAGAACAGGTAAAAGACTACCTAAAAGAATTGGAGAAATAGTTTTAACTTTTAAAGACGTTCCTGTTCATTTATTTGAATCAACAATAATAAATCCTGCACCAAATCAACTTGTCCTTAGAATTCAGCCAAATGAAGGTGCTACTTTCAAATTTGAGGTAAAATCTCCTGGTTCTGGAATGAAATCAAGACCTGTTGAGATGGAATTTTCTTATGATGAATCATTTGGAGAACCCTCAGATGAAGGCTATGTAAGATTATTAGCTGATGCAATGCTTTCTGACCCAACATTATTTACTCGAAGTGATGAGGTAGAGGCAGCCTGGAAACTTTATACGCCATTAATAGAATTGATGGATAATTCTCCTTGGAAGTTACCTATTTATAATTATGAATCTATGACATGGGGACCCCCTGAGTCAGATCAATTAATTTCAAAAGATAATATTTTCTGGCGTAGACCCTAAAAATGAAACCTCAACTTACACTACAAACCCCTTTAGAGCTGCCTTATCAGGAAATTTCTAATTACCTTAATAAATTATGGATTTCAGAAGATAAAGATAATAGTGGAGCTAATACTTTCACATTAATGGTCTGGCAGCCTGCTTGGATAGAACAATGTTTGGTTCATAAAGGATTAGTAAATGGACCAATTACTGGAAATTTAAGTCCAGAGATAATTGAAGTTGCTAAAAAATTTATATTAGATCAAGGACTTCCTATCACTACTTCACTTAATAGTGAAGAATTATTGAATTTGTTGAAGGAAAATTTATCTAATAAAGACTTTGAAGATTTTAGAGGACAATTTTTTGAGTCAACGATAAGTACATTGAATCCAAGAAGATTAATAACTCTAGCGCCAACATTAAATAAAAATTCAGATATCAAAACTTTTGTATCCGCTTACTGTCCATTAAGTGATACCTCAGCTATGCAACCTATTTGTGGGGATTTAGTTGTTATCAGGGGGGGCTCGGCCTCAATATCTAATAAAGGATTAAAAATAATTGATGAATTATCTATTGATGAATTACCTTCATGGTTGTGGTGGAATGGAAGCTTGGATGAGTCGCCTGAAATCTTCGAATATTTCTCTGATTATGGTCTAAGGTTAATAATTGATACTGCTCTTGGATCGCCTCAAAGATGTTTAAAAGTTTTAAATCAATTAAATAACTCAAATAAAGCTATTAATGATTTAAATTGGGTTAGATTGAAAAATTGGAGGGAATCATTGGCAATGATTTTTGATCCGCCTTCTAGGAGACCAATTTTAGATCATATTACTGATATTGACATTGATATCGCAGGAGATCATATGATTCAAGCGTTGTTTTTGATTTCATGGATTAGCGATAAACTTGGTTGGTCTTTTCTAAGAGTTGAAAGGGATACAGAATCAACAAAAATAGAGTTTGAAAGAATTAATGGCGAAATAATTTCTACATCAATTAATCCCTTATCTTTGGGAAATCCAAGTATTCATTTAGGACAAGTTATTGGATTGAGGCTGATTTCAAAAATTAGTGAGGTTCAAAAAAATAACACTTGTGTAATACTTGGCTGTGAATCAGTGGAATGTATGAGACTCGAAGCAGGGGGAATGGCTAATATGGAATTAATAGAACAAGTTGTTCCAAATTCTTTTTCTACGTCAGAGTACGATGTTAGTAAATTATTGGGAAGTAGTAGAGGTAATACAAGTCCTCTTTTTGAAAACTCTATTAAAATAGCTCTTCAAATATTTAATGGTTTGAATAACTAATACATGCCTTGTGTAATATCTTCTCCTTCAACTGATAGCGGGAAAACTACATTATCTCTTTTGCTATCTTGTTGGGCGTTCTCAAAAGGTATAAAGATACAAACTTTCAAGGTTGGCCCAGATTATCTTGATCAACAACAACTTAGCTCAATTGGCCAACCTATTTGCAGGAATTTAGATATTTTTTTAAGTGGCGAGAAATGGGTTCAAGAAAGTTTTTTTAAACATTCTTTGAAATATGAATTCTCGTTAATTGAAGGAGCAATGGGTCTGTTTGATGGGCTAGGTTCAACAACCTATTCCAGTACAGCAAATATCTCTAAACTTCTCAATGCTCCAATAATTTTTATTGTTAATGCTAGAGGTCAAGTAGCTTCTCTTTTGGCAACTATTCGAGGTTTTAGAGATTTCGATAGTGAGTTGTCAATAGCAGGAATTATTTTTAACAACGTTAATTCAGATAGACATAAAAAATTAATCAAAGAAGTTTTTAAAAATGAAGATATCGAAATTCTTGGTTTTTTACCATCTGATTCAAAAATAACTTTAAACAAAGCTAATTTAGGTTTGATATCTCCAATGGATAATGGAAAAAAAATTGATGTTGAATATTTTGCAAATTTCGCTGAAAGAAATCTTGATGTATTTTCTCTAATTAAATTTCTGAAATCTCCTCAAAAGAAAATGTTTAATTCTTTCAATTTTAAAGATTTTAAAATAGACAAAAGTAAACCTATCGCAATTGCAGAAGATAAAATCTTTCATTTTCAATACCCTGAAACTAAGGAGTTTTTGAGTGAAATAGGTATACCATTGATTTCATGGAGTATTTATGATGATGAAGAAATACCTAATGAGGCTTCTTCTTTAATTATTCCTGGGGGGTTCCCTGAAAAATATGCTGATCATATAAGTAACTCTACAAAAAGCTTAAATTCGCTAAGGAAATTCCGCAAAAATGGATTTATATATGCTGAGTGTGGAGGCATGATGATTTTAGGAGACTTCATAAAAGATGAAAATGGTAATAAACATAAAATGAGTGGCATCCTACCTTTTAGATCAAAAAAAAATAAACTTTCAGTAGGTTATAGATACATTGAGGGTTTAAAAGATACTCCAATCATTAAACAAAATCAATTAATTAGAGGACATGAATTTCATTATTGGGAAATTGAAAATAATTTATCTGAACTTGATTCTGGAAAAGCTGAGCATAAGAAAAACCTTTCTTCCCCATGGAAAATTAAATCTTGGAAAACCGAGTACAAAAATGAAGGCTTTTTTGATGAAAAATTACATGCAAGTTGGATTCACTTACATTTGCCAAGTTCTCCAGAAGTCGCAAAAAACTTTATAGATGCCACCCAAATTACTTTTTCAAAGAATTCTTAATTTATTATCAAATCAAATATTTTGAGAGGAGAACCTAATAAAAACATTCCAGGTAATGTGATTAATGGTCCTAAAAAACTCCCCACCATGACCTCAATTTTTGTATGACCCAGGGTTTCTTTTAAAAGTAATTCAGATTGAGGGTCTAGTTTTTTTGATAGTTTATTAATTTCTGCAGCTTGAATTCCAGCTGATTTCCGAACACCACTTGCGTCATACATAACTATTAGTGCTACAGCAACTGATAATGCGAATATTGAGCTATCAAATCCTAATTCATAACCTATACCAGATGCAGCGCCAGTAATTAAGGCGGAATGACTAGAGGGCATACCACCCGTCTCGAACATAATTCCAAATCTTATCTCTCCAGTTGAAAAGAAATTAAATATAATTTTAAAAAATTGAGCTAGCAAACAGGATAGTAGGCTCCAGAAAAGAACTGAATTATTAAAAAAGGAAAAAAACTCAGACATAAAGTAAAAGTAATTATCTGTCTCTATTTGTAACAAAGTCGGCTAACGATATTAAATACTTTGCATCTGCGCCCCAAGGTTCAATTGCTTTTTTTGCTTTTTCAACTAAATCAAATGCTCTTTTCTTTGACTCCTTCATTCCAAGTAATTTAGGGTAAGTAGTTTTGTCTGCTAAAAGATCTTTGCCGGCAGTTTTACCAAGCTTTTCACTGCTGGAAGTTAAATCAAGAATATCATCTATTATTTGGAAGGCTAAACCAATTCCCTCTGCATATGTGGTCAGCGCTTGTAATAGTTTTTCGTTAGCTCCTGCGATCATCGCACCTGTTCTAACGCAGGCCTTTAATAAGGCCCCAGTCTTGTGAAGATGAATATATTCGAGAGTTTCAAGGTCGACTTCTTTGCCTTCGCATTCCAAATCAACAACTTGCCCCCCGACTAGGCCTGGTGCACCAGCAACTAGGGATAATTCACCAACTACATTTAATA
>CACNMX010000031.1 GCA_902621675.1 uncultured Prochlorococcus sp.
TATCACCTGCTAAAGAAACTATAAAAAGACTACAAAAATTATCTATACCAGTAATTCTTTGTACAAGCAAAACTGCTTCTGAAGTAAAAGTTATTAGAAAGGAACTTAACCTGTCGGATCCTTATATTGTTGAGAATGGTGCGGCAATATATGGTGAATCTCTTAAGAGAGTAAATGGAGAAATTATTCTTGGAATAAAATATGAATCTCTTGAAGAAATCTTAAATTTTATTTCTAAAGAAATTGATTATAAACTTACTCCTCTTAATAATCTCACTGATCAAGAAGCTACTCAGCTTACAGGTTTAGAAGGCAACTCATTGAACTTAATGCGTGATAGACACTGGAGCATGCCTTTTTTAAATCCGCCAAGTTATCTAGAAGAGAAAATTAATATCTGTTGTAAAAAATTCAAAGTTGATATTTTTAAGGGCAATAGAATGAGTCACTTATTATCTACAAAATCCAACAAAGGGAAAGCAATAAATGCTCTTAAGGAATATTCAAATGTTCATGATATTGAAATTATAGGTTTAGGCGATTCTCCAAATGATTTGCCTCTACTTTTAAACTCAGATATTAAAATAGTTATTCCTGGACTAGATGGACCTAACTTAAATTTATTAGATCAATTAAAAGATTTGGAATTTACTTTAGCTTCTGAACCAAATGGATATGGTTGGAAAAATGAAATCAATAAATTAATAAATAAGCGAGAACTAACTTAGAAAGATGAAAGATTTAGATATTAATTTTCCTCTTGATAAATTTGAAAAATTAATTATTGATATTGGTTGGGAATCTTTGGATGATTGGTTCAATTTTTGGAATGATAAAAAAAACATTCTTGCAATTGATCAATATTGGAACAATAAAGTAAATGATGATTGGATTTGGGGTTTGGCTTTACCTCTTTTATCTCAGGCTTATAAATTTCAAAAAAATTATTCTGATAGAAAAATTATTGGAATCTCAGCTCTGCCTGGTACAGGTAAAACCACACTAGGTAAATGGCTTGAAGCTATATCGTTAAAATTAAACTTCAAAATTGCGGTTATTTCAATTGACGACTTTTATCTCCCATCAAATGATATGAAATTAGCAATCAAGAATAACCCTTGGAATGTTTCAAGAGGGTTTCCCGGTAGTCACTCAGTAAAATTAATGCATGAAAAATTATTAAATTGGAAAATAAATGGAATATTAAATGTACCAGTTTTCGATAAATCATTAAGAAATGGTTTAGGAGATAGATCTCATTGGAGATTTGATAATCCTGATTTATTAATTCTTGAGGGATGGTTTTTGGGTATAAGACCTTATTCTATTGACATAAATGATCGACCCATAAATACAACCAATTTAACTTTTGATGAATCATATTATGTATTAAAGATTCAAAATAACCTAAACGAATATTTAGATATTTGGACTTTAATAGACAATATTTGGCACTTAAAGCCCTTGAAGATTGAATATATGAATATATGGAAAACAAATCAGGAAAAAGAAATGTTTTTACAAAAAGGTAACGCCCTTCAAGATGAAAAATTATCTAATTTCTTAAGAATGCTTAATGTCTCAATCCCACATAAAAGTTTTGACATGATTAAATCCTACGCGCGTTTATTAATTGATCAAGAAAGAAATTTAGTTGAGGCTGGATTAAATTTATAACATTTTCTAAAATTCTTTTTTTTCAGTAATTTTTTATACATTTTTTTTTGCTTCAAATAGTGTTTAATTAAAAATATTTTGTTGTTTAGGGATGGTTGAGTTTTCTTACAAAAATGAAGGCTGTAGGATGGTTGTCTTGAGATGTATTGGTCCATCAAATTTTTTCTTGGAGAGAGTTTTATTCCCAACTGACATTCTTACTTTTATGGCCCCAAATGATTCAAGAGTTGAAATCTGGGGAAACGAATTATATGGCCCAAAGTTGGAAGAGAGAATAAGAATTTCTGCTGATAACGAAGATTCGACTTTGGTGGCTTAGAACTGATATTGTCTAATTGTCTTCGAGTCAAAATTTTTTACAAATACCTAGTTTTTATTGATATTATCAAACTAGTTTTAGTTTTATAGATGTATTATTTTTCTTCCTTTGCAATAGGTGGCTTCGTTCCTTCTGCAGCCATAGCAGGAGTCTTACTCTTAGTTGGTTTAGGAGCCTTTTTTTATCTTGGTGTTAAAGGGCCCACAGATTACTAAAAGTAGTTAAAGGATAAATTGTATTTGTAATTTTTCAAGCCTTCCTAGATAAGTTATCACTATGGATTTAACCACTATTTTATTTATATTAAGTTTACCTTTTGTTTTACTGACAGTTTATTTTGGAACAAAAAATGATTTTTACGAGAGTGAAAACTATAAAGGTGATGGTTGTGCTCACGATGTCAAAAGGTAACTTGATTACAAATTACCACTAAATACACAGGTCCACCTACTATCAAATTGCCAGACAGGTTTGTATATTTCATTAGTAATTTTTTCACCTGCTTTATTACAAGTATCTAAATCTTTCATGGGAACGGAATGCAAAGAAGGACTTGTTATTCCACTAACCTCTGGCCTTCCTCCAGGACCTTGTCTATAAGTTCCAATTATTAACCAATAGTTAGCTTTTGCAGAACCAGAAAAGATTAAGGAAAAAAGAAAAAATATCGTTAAGATGGGTTTTTTTTTCATTTTTCTATATTAGCTTTTAATTTTTAAATGTAAATTGCTATTAATTAATTAGGTAATTTAATAATTTTTGGAATATTTAAAATTTGTTTTATATGGATTAATTCAAGGCTTAACAGAATTTATCCCTGTAAGTAGTACAGCTCATTTAAAAGTTATATCTCTTTTTTTTGGTATTGATGATCCTGGAGCATCTTTGTCCGCTACTATTCAAGTTGGCAGTGTTCTAGCCATAGCTTGGTATTTTAGGAATGATATTTTTAATTTCAGAAGTCAATCTCCCAAAAAATTTCTTGAATATCTTTTAAATGAAAGATTATTAAGGTCTATTTTGATTGCAACTATTCCAATAGTTTTGCTTGGTGGGAGTATAAAAATATTTATCCCTTCATTTTTTGAAAATGTTCTTCGTTCAAATTTATCAATAGCATTGGTCTCATTTTTAATGGCTTTTTTTATGTACTTGGCAGATAGTTCGAAAAAAGGTTCTATCAATATTAAAAACCATAATTATTTAAATAGTTTTTTGATAGGTTTCTTTCAAGCATTTGCAATTTTTCCTGGTGTTTCAAGATCCGGGGTCACTATTTCTAGTGCTTTAATATCAGGATGGGAAAGAGCCGATGCTGCGAAATTTTCTTTTCTATTAGGAATACCAGCTATTTCTCTTGCTGCAATTGTTGAGTTTATTTCTTCTTTTAATGATTTTTTTTCATTAGGTTTTCCCCCTCTTTTTGTTGCTCTTATTACGACATTTTTGTCCTCTTTATTAGCAATAGATTTCTTATTAAAATATTTTTCTTCAAATGGGTTGAAAATATTTATCATCTATCGAGTGATTTTTGGTGTTGTAATTCTTATGAATTTATAATTGGATGTGAAAAAAAATTTTTTATTCAATTGTGTTAAGGTTTTAAAAAAATTATTTCTAATGAACATTTTTATATCTTTCCAATTAGGTGAAGTGGAAGTTTCAAATCTTACTATATTGGTATTAGCTTTTTTTTCTTCTTTTACATTCATAGCAGTAGGAATAAGTTCATATAAACTATACAAATCACTTATAAATGAAGACGATAATTAATCGGAACGGCGGGATTTGAACCCACGACCCCCACTACCCCAAAGTGGTGCGCTACCAAACTGCGCTACGCCCCGTGTCTCTACTATAAAGATTAGATTGATTTAGATGTTATTCTTTATAGGATTGTTATCAGATCTCAATACACACTTGTCAACTTCCCAATTAAAGTTTTCCCATATATGGTCTTCTAATTTGTAGTTGCTTCCATCGTAAACTCCTAACTTAACTTTTGTAGGTGAAGCGGAACAATACTGCCTACTTCCAACTGATGCAAGATACTGTTGATGGTATTGTTCCGCATAAAAATATGAATCAATCATTTTTATTTCCGTTTCAATTGAGCCAAGATTTTTTTTGCCTAGTTCCCTTTGATATTGTCCCTTACTAGCTAATATGCTTTTAATATTATTTTCATTTTTGTAATATATTGCTGATCTATATTGGGTCCCAATATCATTACCTTGCCTGTTTTTTTGAGTAGGGTCATGACATTCCCAAAACATTTTTAATAAATCACTTACATCTATCTCCCTTTTGTCCCATATAACTCTTACAACTTCTGAATGACCAGTTAAGCCGGAACAAACTTCATAATAAGTTGGATTGTTTTTATTGCCGCCGGCATAACCTACAGAAGTTGTAACTACTCCAGGAAGTTTCCAAAAACATTTTTCAGCTCCCCAGAAACAACCACATCCAAAAATTATTTCATCTTCTTGGGTATTCGGTTCTTTTTTAATATCTGTTTTTAATATTCTATGTAATGAATAATCTTCTTTGGTTAAATTTATCTCCTCATTATTCATAATATTTTTCAGGAATTTAAACATAGTCTAAATCTTCTCATTATAAGAAAAAAAATCACTTTTAGCCCTTAACAATTCTAGTGGCTAGTTCTCTTTCCCAAAGTTGTTTATATAGCCCATTCTTTTTTACTAAATCTTTATGGTTCCCTTCTTGTACTATTTCTCCTTTATTCATTACTAAAACCCTATCGCAAGTGGCAGCAACAGAAAGTTGGTGACTAATCATTATGATTGTTTTATTACTTCTATTACTCATTTCATCGATTATTCTTGCTGCTGTTTTATTGTCAACGCTTGCTAAAGCATCATCAAGAACAACAATAGGAGAGTTTACAAGTAGTGCTCTTCCTAGGGCAGTTCTTTGTCTTTGTCCACCACTTAATGTAATACCTCGTTCTCCAACAACAGTTCTGAACTTTTGAGGAAAACTATTGATATCATCAATTAATCCAGCCTTTATAGCGCTATCTTTAACTAGATATTTAGAAGCTTTTGGTTCTCCAAAGCTTAGGTTTTCTGAGATTGTAGAAGTAAATAAGAATGCTTCTTGAGGAACGATAGAAATATTTTTTCTAAGATCACTTAATTTGAGAGTTTTTACATCAATTTCATCTAAAAATAGTTGATTATCAGGAATTTCAATAGTTCTTCCTAGAGACTTTGCTAGTGTTGTCTTGCCACAACCCACTGGACCAACTATTGCAATAAGTTCTCCAGGATAAATTTTAAAATTGAGTCCATTGAGTGAATTAAATTTTGATCCCGGATACTTAATCGTTAAATTTTTTGCTTCTAATAATCCTTTAACCTTTTTTTTAAATAATTTAGTGTCTGATCCATCTACAATTTTTGGTTTGTTCTGAAAGATTTCTTCCACTCGATCCAAACTTACTTGACCGAGTTGAAAAGTATTTAAGGTAAAACCTAATAGAGCTGTAGGAAAGACAAGTCTTTCTACGTAAAGAATTAAAGCTACTAATCCACCTATAGAAATAAATCCGCTTTCTAATTGAAAAGTTCCTAGTGATAATAAAATCAATAATGATATTGAGGAAATACCTTGCAACAATGGGAAAAGGGTACTAGCTGTTCTGGCAAGTTTTATCGCTGAATTTCGATAATCATTATTGTATACGTTAAATTCTCTTTTCTCTGCATTCTCTTGGCCATAAATTTTGATAGCGCTTATACCAGATAGATCTTCTTGTATTAGATCACTAAGTTTTGACAATGATTCTTGTTGAGCTTTTCTTTGATTAACCATTTTGCCCCCAAATAGACTGACAATTCCTAGGATTAAAGGAAATATCATTAAAGCTGATATTGTTAATGTTTTGTTAATAGAAAACATTGAAGGAATAGTGAATGAATAAGCTAAGACAATGTTGCACAAGCTTAAAACAGTAAAACCTAAAAGTCTTCTTATGTTTTCAACATCGCTTGTGGCCCTACTAATAATGTCTCCACTACCTTTTTTTTGAATCCATTCTGGATCTTGAACAAGTAAATGGTCAAAAAGTTTTTGGCGAAGATTGACCTCTACTTTTCTACCTATGCCGAAAACAATCTGTCTTGAAAATAATCTTATTAAACCCATACAAGTTGCCAAAAATATTAACCAAAAAGATTTTGAAATAATAAAATTTGAAGAAAATCCGTTTTGTAATTGGTCAATTATATTTTTTACTTCTAAGGGTATTACAACACTTAATATATTTACTATTAAGAGAGCTAAAGCTCCATATAAGAATTCTTTTTTGTACGGTCTTAAATATTTAGATATAACCTTTATATTTAATTTTTTCATTTTATTTTGCCAATATGATTAAGATAATGTTTCATTTTTGAATATGTGAGCTAATTTTAAAATTGATTCAACATTAATTTATGGGTAACGATCAAACACATCCATTACATGAAACCGACAAAAACATTATAGATTCCCTTATCACTAAAAAAACACCAGAGGATCTGGACTATATAAATTTAGCTAGATTAATAAATCGTTATACCAATTTCCCTGGAGAAATTGAAATTAAAAATGATATTGAAAAAATTTTAAAATTTTGGAAAATCACTAAAAATGAACTTTATACAAAAACAAAAAATATTTGGTCAAAAAGCTTCAGACCTTCTAATACAAATAAAGATTTAGTTGGCTCAAGTTTTGATACCTCAAATTGAATTTTATCTGCATAATTTTTCTTCAATAAATAAATGTTTTCTAATCCATCAAACGCTGAAATCCTAAATAAATTGTTAGAGGGGAGGAACCTTGATGATTTAACTTCTAGATCCTTAATGCAAAGATGGCTTAATGATGAAATTTCAGATGTTGAAACAGGAGCTTTTTTGAGTGCTTTGAGAGCCAAAAGCTCTACGGGTGTAGAACTAAGTTCTATGGCTGAGGAACTCTTAAATGTTTGCAAACTGCCAGTATCTAGACCAAATTTGCATTTGGTAGATACTTGTGGAACTGGAGGGGATGGAGCTAATACATTCAATATTTCAACTGCGGTAGCATTTGTAGCTGCATCTTGTGGGGTAAAAATTGCAAAACACGGAAATAAAAGTGCTAGTGGGAAGGTTGGCTCTGCAGATGTTTTGTCTAATCTTGGTTTAAATTTAAATTGTTCCTTAGAGAAAGTAATCACAGCCGTAAGTGAAATTGGGATAACTTTTTTGTTTGCACCTGTTTGGCATAAATCTTTAATAAAACTTGCTCCTCTAAGAAAGACACTTGGAATCAGGACAATATTTAATCAGCTTGGACCATTGGTAAATCCTTTAAGACCCAATGCGCAAGTTTTGGGTGTTGCTTCTGAGGATCTTTTAGAACCTATGGGGAGTGCGCTTTTAAAAATGGGGATGAATAGAGCAATAGTCGTTTATGGTTCTGGTGGCCTTGATGAAGCTTCGCTTCAAGGAGAAAATAAATTAGTTTTTGTTGAAAATGGCGAATTACGATTTTCAAAAATAGATATTTCAACTTTTGACCATGAAAATATATCTAATGAAAGGCTTGTGGTTTCTGAACTTGAGTCTAATGAGGAAATATTAAAGTCAGTTTTAAATGGTTCTGGACAAAAACCACATATGGATGTTGTTGCTTTGAATACTGCGTTAGTGCTTTGGGCAGCAGGAATTGAGGATGATTTAAGTGAAGGATTTAATAAAGCTTTATTTTCAATGAATCAAGGAGATCCCTGGAAAAAGTTTTTACTCTTAAAAAATTATTTGTCCACAAATTAATTTCAAATTGATGACTAATCCATATAAGAAAAACGCCAAATTAGTTTTAAGTAATGGAATTGTTTTCCCTGGATTCTTTTTTGGTGCTTCTGGCACGACAATTGGTGAAATAGTTTTCAATACGGGAATGACCGGATATCAAGAAGTTATTACTGATCCAAGTTATTATGGGCAGATAATAACATTTACTTATCCAGAGATTGGAAATACTGGTATTAATTTTGAAGATTCAGAATCTGATATTAATGTTAAAGGAATTATTGTTAGAAATTTTTCTTCTAATAACAGCAATTGGAGATCTAAAAAGAATTTTGATCAATGGTTAGTTGAGAAAAATATCATAGGTCTATATGGAATTGATACAAGGGCTCTTGTTAAAATTTTAAGATCTAATGGTGCGATGAATGGAGTTATTACATCTCTTGATAAAACTGATGAAAGTTGTTTAAAGATAATTCATGATACGCCAAAGATGGAGGGATTAAATTTATCAAAAGTAGTTTCAACTAAGCAACAATATTTATGGAAAAGTCATACACAAACAATTTTTGATTTAAGAAAAAGATATACTGAATCGTCTAAAAAATTAAGAATAGTAGCAATTGATTTTGGAATAAAAAATTCAATTCTAAATAGACTTGTATCCCATGGTTGTGAAGTTTTGGTTTTACCAGCTCGATCTTCTTTAAAAGATGTTCTTTCTAATAAGCCTGATGGTATATTTTTCTCAAATGGTCCAGGAGATCCTGCTTCTGTTTCTGGAGGGATAGATTTGGCAAAATCACTTATTGAATATGGTGAAATACCTATGTTTGGTATATGTCTTGGCCACCAAATTTTTGGAATAGCACTAGGAGGCTCAACTTATAAATTAC
>CACNMX010000032.1 GCA_902621675.1 uncultured Prochlorococcus sp.
CATTTGATACTGAAATCTCATAATTAGCCCTTAAGAGTCTTTTTTTAATTGCCTCTTCTTTTTCTGTACCTCTATTTCTTATCCTTCTCTCTAACTCCTCTTTATCCGGAGGAAGTAAAAATATTGACTGTGAATTAGGAAACTTATTTTTTATTTGCCTTGCGCCCTCTACTTCAATTTCAAGTAGTACGATAAATCCCTTTTTTATTTTCTCATTAACAGCATTCAAAGTAAGTTCGCTATTGGTGATTATAAAAATATTTTCTTTCTCTAAATCAACTGAAGTATCGGTGCCTTTCAAATCGTAACGCTGAGAAATTTCCCTTTTAACTTGATCCAAAGTATTGACTAATTCTTGTCTATCAAAATCAGAAACTACATCAAATGAAAAACTTTCTGCCATAATAAGTTATTAAACGCTAAATATTATTAGCATAAAGCATCTTTTAATAAGGGGAAATGGGTTAATTTAATCAAAAAATAACAAACTAACCACTTTGCCCATTTCTTCAGCACATCTACAACTATTAAGCAAAGTTTCACTATCGTGAAAGGCGAAGCATATTAATTGATCGCACCTAGTAATAATTTCTTGATTACAAAGACTACTTGCAAGTGGCAAAGGTAATTCATCATTTTCACTTTTTTCAACCAAATGCATAACCCTCTCAAGTTGATCCTTTATTTCGGGTATTTGTTTATCAAGACTTTGTGGTAATAAAACAGTTAATAATGATGGATTAATATCCAAGACAGCTCGAATAACAGCTGCATTAACACCTTGAGATCCAGACGTAAGGATATTATGTCCTTCATCTGCCAATGACCTTGCTATCAACTCAATTAAGTGGATATCTACAACCGGTACGTGTCTACTACCTAAAAAAGCAATTCTCCTTTTTCCATTATCTTGGAGTTTTGCAAGTTCTTGAGCTAAGGCATCAACACCTTCGGTTGCTGGTAGATCTAAAGAGCGACTCAAAATAATAAAGTTCCTATATTTGAAATTAGCATTTATCTGAAAAATTGCAGGGAAAATCTATTTTTTCGAGAATTCTTTTTAGATTTACATGCTCCTGTACTAATTGAATAGCATAAGAAGCTTTAATTGATTCATGTATTCTGACATGCCCAAAAGCCTGTTCAATAATTTCAACAGAGGAAAGAGTATCTAATTCTACCTTTAGAATTGGTACCTCCAATTCCTCCGCTCTATGAATCAATTGTGACAAGGGATCTCCTAAACCAGTTAAAATTAAGCATTGTGTCGAAGCCTCCAAAGCAGCAAGTTGGATATCAGTTCTATCAGCTCCAGTAACTACAGCCATATTTCGTCTTCTCCTAAAAAATTCCATTGCAGAATTCACCCCCATTGCACCGATACTTAATGTTTCAACAAGCAATTGATCTTTTTCAGGGCAACAAATTACTTGGGCATCTAGTCTTCTTACAAGCTCACCTACGGTGACACTTCTAAGAAGTGGTGATTTAGGCATAACTCCAAACACTTCAATACCCAGATCTTTAAGAGAGGGTATTATTTCATTTTTAACTTTTTCGACTTCTTGCGGCAACACTCCGTTTAATACAACTCCAGCCAATTTCTCACCTAATTGTTTCTTCGCATCAAGTAATGCATCCACACTTTTACAATCCTCCCATAAATTCACAATTAAAACTTTCGCATCTAAATCCTTAGCTAGTTGTGGGAGACTTAGGCCATAAATCATGCCCTCATGAAGACTTCCGGCTGCCTCTAAAATATTCAGCCCTTCAAAATCATCATTAACCAATCCTTTAATCTGATCAAAACTTTTTCCTGGGAGTAAGTCTTTGTTAGAGATTCTTTTTTCAGCTGATATATTATCCAATAATCCTACCGAAGAAATTAAATACTCCTCTTCGATATTTAAGGTAGATCCAATAAACTTAACATCATCATCTATTAATCCTTCATAAGAAATTGATGGAAGATTAGTAAGTTCAATACATGTTGCTAACGGTTTTCCAATACGTACTTTTTTTTTCTGCTGTAAAAGATTTTTTGCTATACCTAGAACCATTGCAGACTTACCACTAAATGGCTCGCATGAACCAATCAATAATATATCGCTCATAATTAATAAAGTTTATCAATAGATTTAAGATAATATTTTTTTAGAACTAAACAAATATTTATTTATGAGTTTTAATCAAATAAAAAAATAAATAATTTTTTTTGGTAAATTTATTTTAATTATTTGGTATCTCATAAAAATCAAGCAAAATGATAAGTTCAACCAAAAAAGAAAAAACTATAGGGATTACAGGAGCCTCAGGTGCGCTAGGAAAAGAGTTAACAAAGTTATTTCGTCAAAAAGGACATAAAGTGATTGGATTTACTCATAGTAAAACTAATTATGAAATAAATCTTGAATCGCCAAATGAATGGATTAAATGGGAATGTGGGAAGGAGTCGTCATTAAAAAAACAATTAGAAAATATAGACATTTTAATTTTGAACCATGGTATCTATGATTTAAGTAGAGAAAATTCCAATTATGAAAACTCAATAGAGATAAATGCATTAAGCAAATTCAAATTTTTAAATTTATTTGAAGATATTGCTCTAAGCAATGATTCACTAATAAAAAAAGAGATTTGGATAAATACATCTGAAGCAGAAATATTACCTGCCCTAAATCCGTCATATGAGATTAGTAAATCCCTTATTGGTCAATTAGTTTCTTTCAAAAAGAATCTTCTGAACAAAAATACAAAGAAAAAATTAATAATTAAAAAAATCATCTTAGGGCCATTTAAATCAGAATTAAATCCTCTTGGAATAATGAGTCCCAAATTTGTTTCTAAAAAAATTTATGAATTAGCCAATTCAAAAAATTATTTAGTAATAATTAGTCCAAACCCTTTAACCTATATGCTTTTCCCATTGAAAGAATTTTTTAATTTTTTGTATTGCCAAATTATCTATAAGTACAAATCTTAGTGTCTAGAAATCTCTATCTGTCAATATTTCAATACCATCTTTTAAAACAACTATTGTATGCTCCCATTGGGCCGATAGTTTTCCATCTTTTGTTATTACTGTCCATCTATCATTTAGTGTTTTGCAAAATTTAGTCCCTTCATTAACGATAGGTTCCACCGCTAGTGTCATTCCTTCACGAAGGACGACGTTGGGCAATTCTTTGGTCCGAAAATTAAATACCGATGGTTCTTCATGAAGATTTCTTCCAACCCCATGACCTGTGTAGTCCTCTACAACACTAAAGCCATTTTTTACAACAATGTCTTCGATTTCCCCAGCCACATCTAGAAGTGTATTCCCTGCCTTGATTTTCGAAAGTCCCGCATACAATGCTTTATAAGCTATTTCGCTAAGTTTTTGAGCCTTTGGACTAACTTCTCCTACACAAATTGATATACAACTATCTCCATGAAAACCATCTAAGTATGCTCCTGTATCAATTTTAACCAAGTCACCATTTTTAATTATTTTATTTTTACTTGGAATCCCGTGGACAACCTCATTATTAATACTAGAACAAATACTAGAAGGGAATCCATGGTAGCCCTTGAAACTTGGCACAGCTCCAAAACTTTTTATTCTCTTTTCTGCGAAATCATCTAAATCTTTTGTACTCATTCCAGGTTTAATTAAGTCATTAATTTCCCTCAAAACAGTTGCTACAATCCTGCTAGATTTTTTCATCAAATTTATTTCCCGTGAAGACTTTATTTCGATTCCTCTTCTTTTCTGAATAAAAGGAACTTGATCATTAGCTTTGGAATTATTTTTATTTAACAAAAGATCTGCAAAATGTCTCATTGGAATAAATAATAGTAATAGGTAAATATCTTCAAAATAGCCTTTATGGTCTTGGCTACCTTAAATCTATCAATAACAATTGGAAAGAAACAAAAATGAAAACATTATTTAATTCTAGGCAATTTCATAAGGCTTTGGCGCCCTGGGTTTTTCTTCCATTATTTATATCTTCAATTACTGGTCTTCTTTATAGGGTTTCAAAAGATTTACTAGGTTACTCTAGAGAACAAGTTCATTGGTTAATGTCTCTCCATGAGGGCGAATGGCTCGGAGATAATGGAGAACTTATATACGTAATATTGAATTCCCTTGGAGTTTTATGGATGCTCGTAACAGGATTCCAAATGTTTTCAAAAACAATTTCATTTACCAAAAAGGTTACTAAAGGCGAGTCAAAAGGTTAAGATATAGAACTTGTAGGACAATAAAGACCAAAATGGCCCAAGAGAAACAAGAGAAGGATTTAGAAACCGTTACTAAAGCTGATGCATCAATTGATGTAGCAGTTGAACAAACAGAAAAAAATACGGTTTCTGAGAATAAGCAAACGTTAAGTGCATCAAATCTTATTAAGGAATTTGAGAACGAGCAATTAAAAAAAGAATTACCTGAAATATATGTTGGTGACACTGTTAAAGTTGGAGTAAAAATTACTGAAGGTAATAAAGAAAGAGTCCAACCTTATGAAGGCGTTGTCATAGCAAAAAGACATGGAGGTATCAACCAGACTATTACAGTTAGAAGAATTTTTCAGGGTATAGGTGTTGAAAGAGTATTTATGCTACATAGTCCACAGGTTGCCTCTCTAAAAGTTGAACGTAGAGGTAAAGTAAGAAGAGCTAAGTTATTCTATCTGAGAGATAGAGTAGGAAAAGCTACTCGCGTAAAACAACGCTTTGATCGATAAAGTTGTAAATTAATCAACTTATTGGTCACAAAGACGCTTATAATCATTTAAATGCGTCGTTAGTTCAGTTGGTAGAACGCAGGTCTCCAAAACCTGATGTCGGGGGTTCAAGTCCTCCACGACGCGTTTGATCAACATTATGTAAATCATTTTTTCATAAGATGGAGTTAGATCTTCAACCTGGGGACGTAGTTAAAGTCCTCGAATCAGCAGCTTTAGGATGGGTTCGTGCAAGAGTTATCAGAGTTAAGTCTGGTGGTAGAGTTGTCGTACAAAGTGATCAAGGCAGAGAATTTACTGCTAGAGGCAATCAAGTTAGGTTAATAGAACCTGCCGGTTTTAGACCTCAAAAATAAATAGTTGTTTATACTAAGGCAGTTGAAAAACTAATTATTTCTGTAAATCCTCAAATTAATAAATTTTTTTTATTACAACCCCATTAATTAAGTATTATGATCTGATAATTTTAAGAATGAAGTTCTAAATAAATTTAGAACAAAACTCTGGGACCGTAGTTCAACTGGTTAGAGCACCGCCCTGTCACGGCGGAAGTTGCGGGTTCGAATCCCGTCGGTCCCGTTTTTTCTAAAAGAAATTTGGAAAAACGTTTAAGACTAGCCCCGAGTCCAACGGGTTTATTTCATATTGGGACAGCACGCACAGCATTATTCAACTGGTTGTATGCAAAAAAAATAGGTGGGAAATTTCTCATTAGAATAGAAGATACAGATTTTCTTCGATCTAAATCTGCATATACAAAAAATATATTAGAGGGCTTGAAATGGCTTGGACTTAAATGGGATGAAGAACCTATTAAGCAAAGTGACCGAATTTCGATTCACAAAAGTTATATCAAAAAGCTATTGGATTGTGGAGCTGCATATAGGTGCTTTACAACAGAAGATGAAATATCTGAATTAAGGGAAGAACAAAAAAAGAAAGGTTTACCTCCTAAGCATGATAATAGACACAGAAGTCTTTCAAAGGAAGAAATAGAAACATATATATCCCAAGGGAGGACTTCAGTAATAAGGTTCATTATTGATGAAAAAATTGAAATTAAATGGGTAGATCAGATAAGGGGTGAAATTAAATGGCAAGGGAAGGATTTGGGCGGTGATTTAGTTTTGTCAAGAAGGGCTAACGGATATGAGATTGGAGATCCTTTGTATAATCTTGCAGTTGTAGTTGATGATAATTTCATGAATATTACTCATGTAGTAAGAGGTGAAGACCATATCTCGAACACTGCAAAACAAATATTGATTTACAAAGCATTAAATTTTAATTTGCCAATTTTTTCGCATACTCCCTTAATACTAAATAGCGAAGGAAAAAAATTATCTAAGAGAGATTGCGTTACTTCAATCGACGAATTTAAAGAAATGGGATATTTACCTGAGGCCTTATCGAATTATATGGCCTTTTTAGGTTGGTCTCCAAAATCTGCCGACAGAGAAATACTTTCACTTGAAGAGATATCTGAAATTTTTGACTTATCAGAAATAAATAAAGCTGGAGCCAAATTCAGTTGGGAAAAACTCAACTGGATTAATTCTCAATATATAAGAAATATGGAATCAATAAAGTTAATTGAGATCATGAAGAAATACTGGGATGATAATGGTTGGGAGCCGCCATCTCAAGAATGGGCTAATAAATTAGCAATTTTGATTAGAGACTCTATGACTCTTACAAAAGATTCAATTGATCAATCAAAACCATTTTTCTTAATACCTACAATTCAAAACGAAGGTCAAGATTTTCTGGATAACAGGGATGGTAAGTTATCTCTTAAACTAATCTTAAATTATTTAATTGAGAAGGATGCTCTAAAAATAAATAAAGAGAAGGCCAAAGAAATAATAAACGAAATCTCAAAAAAGCATAATATAAAAAAAGGGATATTAATGAAATCATTAAGAGTAGCCTTTTTTGGATCACTCTGTGGGCCAGATTTAATTCAAAGTTGGGAGCTTTTCTCAGAGAGTAAAACTGATAGAACTCGAATTGAAAGATGTCTTTAATCAATCAAAATTATTTTTTTGGCCTAATTCAAGTCTATTTGCCAAAGGTTTAGCTGAAAGTCCTTGTATTCCTACTGTCATCAAAATAGTAAGAAAAACTAAACCTTGGAGACGACCAGCTCCAAGGATACCAGCCTGCTCTAGTCTGATAGAAAAAAGAGAAGCTACAGCTGCAGTAACAATACCTCTTGGGGCTAACCAGGCTAAAAATATTTTTTCTTTTAAGTTCAATTCTCTCCCCGTTGTTGCTATCCCGATAGAGATAGGGCGAACAATTACCATCAACATAAAAACGCAAACAACCCCTCCCCAACCAAGAGGACTTAATTCCCCCCAAGAAACGTCAGCGGCCAAAAGAGGGAAAAGAACTGTTATTGCTAATTGAGCTAGTTCACCTATTAGATTATCCAATCTCTCCTTATCTACAACTTCTCTTTTGCCTACAATAAAACCTGCCGCGACAGAAGCCGGCAAGCCTGATTCTGGTAAGAAATATTCGCAAATACCATACACCAGGAAAATAAATCCAAGGGTAACTTGAAGCTCTATACCAAATGAGGCTTCAGTTTTTATTTTTTTTAAAATTTCTGATAGTAACCATCCTGCGCTTAATCCGATTAAGACTCCTCCCCCTAATCTTTGCATTAATGCTATAAATACATCGTTAATCCCACGGAGATCTCCTAAAGTCAGTTCCAAAAGCAGTAATGCTAGTACCGCACCAATTGGTTCAAGCAATAACCCCTCAGCTTTTAGAACTTCCGAGAGTGGGGAAGCTAATTTTATTTGTTCCACTAATGGAGAGACCACTGTTGGTCCAGTAGCTAGAACTATGGCACTATATATTCCTGCGACTTGCCATGAGAGGCCAGCCAGCCAATGAGCAATAAAAATTCCAGCTGATAATGAAATAAAAAGTCTTACTAATGAAATTTTCAAAACAGTATTTCTTATACTCCCCTCAGGCAATTTTAAATTTAACCCTCCTTCAAAAAGAACCAAACAGACCAAAAGCCCCACGATAGTTTCAAGCCCTTGCCCGAGATCTAAAGGCTCAACAAGTCCTAATCCTGATCTTCCTATGAATAATCCAGAAAGCAATAAGATAACAACACTTGGGAATCCTGTAAAAGAAGAAAATAATCGAGCGCAAGCACCTGCAAATACAGTTATTCCCCAAAGTAATCCAAGCCTTTCAGGCGTCATAAAAAAATATAAATAATAAAAATATTTATTATTTTGATTAAATCAATAATCTTATCTCAAGTCCAATAAATACAATACTTTTTAATTTAATTCATCGGCTGAACAAGAGCAATTTTTATTAAATCTTTCAAAACTACTTTTAAGAAAATAAATTTTATTTATATTAAGAAAACTGGCTTATTAAAGCAATAATTATAAAAATAATCCCTATACCAACAGTAGCCATCCTTCCATTCCATATTTCAGCTTGAGGGGTAAAACCTCTTTTCCACAAATTTAGTTCCTTTTTATCAACGAAGTTTTTTGTTTCTTTAATATCGATTTTAGGTTGTTTGTTCATTGAAGTTAGAAAGGAGGATTTTCTTCATAAAGAGTATTTGCTTGTTCAATTGATAGTCTTCCTGCGACACCTAATTTAAGGGAACTTAAATGATCCTTAAATTTGATCCTGAACAACGCCGCCGCTCCAATCATTGCAGCATTATCTGTACAAAGATTAAGGGGAGCTAAATGAACTTTAATGGATTTTTTACGAGCTTCACTAATCATCATTTTTCTTAATGTATTGTTAGCAGCCACTCCCCCAACCACAACAATATTACCCAAACCATAATCATCTGCGCATTTTATTGTTCTCTCTACTAAGACCTCTGCCACTACTCTCTCAAAACTTGCAGCAATATCAGGAATTGGAACGCTCTTCCCA
>CACNMX010000033.1 GCA_902621675.1 uncultured Prochlorococcus sp.
TGATCTAATCTCAAATATGTTTGCTTCTGACCAAATATTCTTAATTCTCCTTTGGTAGGTAAAATGAGTCCTGCTAATATTTTTAATATGGTTGATTTACCAGAACCTGAGGGGCCAACAATAGCTAATTTTTCTCCATCATTAAGTTCAAAATTTATTTGATTAAGAACATTAACTTCGCCCCAGCTTATTGAGAGGTTTTTTGTTTCAACTGCATGCTTTGATTTTTTCAAACTTATATAAAAACATCTATATTTTTCATTTTGCCAATTTTTAGAAATAAAAAAAGGATGTATGAATTTGATTTATAATGATTTTATATAGTCTAGAAATTTTGATAAAAATATTTAAGAGGTTTTTTAATGAATAAGCGTAAAAAAAGGGTAAGAAGACACTATAAAAACTTTAAAAAGGCAAATTTTGTTTTGTTAAACAAAATCTTAAGAATTTTGAGTTGGCTTTTGCCAGGATTGGTAATAAAAAGATGGATGCTTACATCCGCGATAGGATTTTTGACTACATTATTAGGTTTGGTCATTTGGACAAATTTAAGACCGCTCTATTGGCTTATTGAAATCTTTTTTGGGGTAATGACAGGTTTAACAAGTATTTTGCCTGTTTCATTAATGGGGCCATTGATTTTTGTTATTGGACTATTATTAATCGGGATTGGACAAAATAGAAGTATAAATTCTATTCAAAAAGCGCTTGTTCCAGAAAAAGATACATATTTGGTTGATGCATTAAGAGTTAAAAGTAAATTAAATAGAGGTCCAAATATTGTTGCAATTGGGGGTGGTACAGGTTTATCGACTTTACTGAAAGGTTTAAAAAATTATAGTAGCAATATTACAGCAATCGTAACTGTATCTGATGATGGTGGAAGTAGTGGAATTCTCAGAAAACAATTAGGTGTGCAACCTCCAGGGGATATTAGAAATTGTTTGGCAGCTTTATCAAACGAGGAACCTACCTTAACTAGATTATTTCAGTACAGATTTTCAGGGGGAAGTGGTCTGGAGGGCCATAGTTTTGGAAATCTCTTCTTGTCAGCTTTAACAACAATTACGGGGAGTTTAGAAAAAGCAGTTCAAGCTTCTAGTAAGGTCTTGGCGGTACAAGGTCAAGTTTTACCTGCAACAAATATTGATGTTATGTTATGGGCTGAATTAGAAGATGGTGAAAAAATTTTTGGTGAAAGCAAGATCAGCAAATCTAAGAAATTAATTTCGAGGATTGGTTATCTTCCAGAAAATCCTTCAGCTCTTCCGAGTGCTCTTGAATCTATAAAAGAAGCTGATGTAATCGTTCTTGGTCCAGGCAGCCTATACACCTCTTTATTACCTAACCTGTTAGTGCCAGAGATAGTAGATGCCTTATTAGAAAGTAATGCTCCAAAAATTTATATTAGTAATTTGATGACTCAGCCAGGGGAAACAGATGGCCTAGATGTTTATCAACATGTCAAAGCAATAGAAAAACAATTATCAAATTTTGGAGTTAATACTCGAATTTTTAATTCAATCTTATCTCAGATTCAATTTGAAAAGTCTCCACTTGTAGAATATTACGAAAGTAGAGGAGCAGAGCCTGTCCTATGTGACAAAGAAAAATTATTATCTGAAGGTTATTATATTTTGCAAGCACCATTATATTCAAAGAGAATAACTCCAACTCTTAGACATGATCCAAGAAGGCTAGCAAGAGCAGTTATGTTTATTTACCGCAAATTAAAGAAATTAAATTAATAGGCATCTTGAAGTTCATAGAAATCTGGCTGAATATAATCTTTTCGCAATGGCCAACCTCGCCAATCTTCAGGCATTAATAATCTTTTGGGATTGGGATGATCAATAAAATTTATTCCATACATATCAAAAGTTTCTCTTTCTTGCCAATCACTTCCTTTAAAAATTTTATATAAGCTAGGGATTGATAAATCAGAATCTCTTTTTAAGAAAACTTTTAATCGGACTTCTTTAATTTTTTCGATTCTTTGTAGATCATCAACAGTTATAAAATGGTAAAAACTAACAAGATTCTTGCCTGGTCCCTCATCATATCCTCCTTGACATTGGAGATAGTTGAAACCGTAATTTCTTAAGGCAGATACTGCTTCATATAATTTGTTAGGTTCCACGGAAATGTTCTCAATTCCTATGTGATCATCAGGTAAAGATTGATTTGAAATTCCATCTTTAGACAAAGATTGACTTATAAAGCCTTCTTTTTCTATTGAAGTATTTGAGGATTTAGCTAAATCGTCTTTTTCCATTAGTCTTCTACAGTATCAATAATTTCAGCTTTTTCAGTGTCTTCGGGTAATTCAGTTATTTTTTCTTTTTTGGAGGAGGTGATGACATTTTCTGAAGTTTTGTTTAGATATTCACCTGTATTTTCTGAGAAAACAAGATTCATTTCATGATCAGATGTTATGTATCTGTGGGTTTTTTCAGTTTTTGTACGCTCTAAGATTGATTCGTTTCCAACTTTTTTTCTTAATTTGATTACGGCATCAAAAATTGCTTCTGGTCTTGGTGGGCATCCTGGAAGGTATAAATCAACTGGAATCAATTTATCAACACCTCTTACAGCAGTTGTAGAATCTGCGCTAAACATTCCCCCTGTTATTGTGCAAGCACCCATCGCAATAACATATTTTGGTTCAGGCATTTGTTCATAAAGTCTCACTAGGGCTGGAGCCATCTTCATAGTTACTGTTCCTGCAACTATTAGCAAATCTGCTTGCCTTGGCGAACTTCTAGGTACTAATCCAAATCTATCAAAATCAAATCTAGATCCAATTAAGGCTGCAAATTCTATAAAACAACAAGCTGTTCCGTACAAGAGAGGCCATAGGCTACTTAGTCTAGCCCAATTATGAAGATCGTCTAGGCTTGTCAATATAATATTTTCGCTTAAATCTGTAGTAACTTGGGGTGCACCAAGAGGGTTGCAAGTACCTTCTCGAATTTCTCTTATTGCTTTTGGGGATAATTGTGGATTCAATTTTTTAACTCCATTCTAAAGCACCTTTTCTCCATGCGTATGCCAGGGCAATAACAAGTATTGCAATGAAGATTAAAGCCTCAATAAAAGCTAATAAGCCTAATTTATTGAAGGCAACAGCCCAAGGATAAAGGAATACTGTCTCAACATCAAATATAACGAAAACCAAGGCAAACATGTAATAACGAATATTAAATTGAATCCATGCTCCTCCAATAGGCTCCATTCCAGATTCATATGTAAGTTTTCTTTCCCCTGTTCTGCCTTTTGGAGCAACGATGAGATTAGTAACTAGAGCTAATATTGGAACAGCTGCGGCAATTAGAAGGAAACCTAAAAAGTATTCATAGCCAGTTAATAAAAACATCTTAAAAAATAATTTTGAATAAAAGTCGCTTAATTAAGCAAAATCTTTTAAAGTTCTTAAAGAACAATAATAAACCGTGAGTGAAAACATTCAACCTACCTCTGAGGGAAACAAAATAGTTGAAGACCTTGAGAAAGAAAAACTTTCTGAAAATTCCTCAGGATTAAATTTTGAACAACCTACCCTTAATCTAGAACAAAATAGATTCGAATGTAGAAGTTGTGGATATATTTATGATCCGTCAGAAGGAAATAAAAAATTAAACATACCTAAAAATACTCCTTTTTCAGAATTAGATGGGAACACCTTCGCTTGCCCTGTTTGTCGAGCAGGTAAGAATTTCTATAAGGATATAGGACCCAAATCTAAACCTAGTGGATTTGAAGAAAATTTAGTTTATGGGTTTGGTTTTAATAGTTTACCTCCTGGACAAAAAAACATATTAATTTTTGGAGGTCTTGCGTTTGCTGCTGCTATGTTCCTTTCTTTGTACTCTTTGCATTAATATATACAAATGAAAAAAATTATTACTAGTATTCCCAATCTTCTTTTATCAGTTCTTTTTTGTTTTGTATTGAGCAGTTGTTCATCTACAGGAGTAAAGATGAATGATAACAGCCCTTGGAAAACAATTCAGTTTGAGGATCAGGCTAATGCTTTAGATGTTGATTTTATAAATGATAAAAATGGATTTTTAGTAGGTTCTAATAGACTTATTATGGAATCTAATGATGGAGGAGAAACTTGGGAAAAAAGAAATTTAGATTTACCAAGTGAAGAGAACTTTCGTCTCCTAGATATAGATTTTAAAGGGGAAGAAGGATGGTTAATAGGTCAGCCTTCATTAGTTATGCATACAATTGATGCAGGAAATAATTGGACACGTTTATCTTTAGGGAACAAATTACCAGGCCAACCATTTCTAATAACAACTGTCGATGCTGGCGTTGCAGAATTGGCTACCACTGCAGGTGCTATTTATGAAACATCAGATAGTGGTGAATCATGGAATGCAAAAGTTGTAGATGCATCTGGTTCTGGAGGTGTAAGAGATTTAAGAAGAACTAATAAAGGAGATTATGTCAGTGTAAGTAGTCTAGGTAATTTCTTTTCTACGTTGGAAAAGGATAGTGATGCATGGATAGCTCATCAAAGAGCCAGTAGCAAAAGAGTTCAAAGTATTGGTTTTAATCCAGAAGGAAGTTTATGGATGCTTTCTAGAGGAGCAGAAATTAGATTCAATGAAGATACTGATGATCTAGAAAATTGGTCAAAGCCTATTATACCAATTCTTAATGGATACAACTATCTAGACATGGGATGGGATCCAAATGGTGATATATGGGCTGGCGGGGGTAATGGAACTTTAATAGTAAGTAAAGATCAAGGTAAAACTTGGAATAAAGATCCTATTGCTTCTGCATTACCAACAAACTACATTAAAATAGTTTTTCTTGATAAGAAAGCTTTAGACCATCAAAAAGGATTTGTACTTGGCGAACGTGGTTATATTCTTAAATGGAATAGCTAATTTTAAATAACTCGAGTTAATAGTAAAAAAAAAATTAATTTTTGAAAGATTTAGCAACTGTCTGTAACCAACCTGTTAATTTCTTCGCGAACTTATGATTTTACACTGTAAGATCATAAGGTAAACATTTGTGATTATGGCCGCAGGTTCAACGGGTGAACGCCCATTCTTTGAAATAATCACCAGTATTAGATACTGGATTATTCATGCAGTAACATTACCAGCTATCTTTATAGCAGGCTTCTTATTTGTATATACAGGCTTAGCCTACGATGCTTTCGGAACTCCTCGTCCAGATAGTTATTTCCAATCATCTGAATCTAAAGCACCTGTCGTAACACAAAGATATGAAGCTAAATCTCAACTAGATTTAAGAACAAAATAACCATGACTAATTCTCAAGCTCCAATGCAGGCCGCGGAAGTCCGCGTTTATCCTATATTTACTGTCCGTTGGTTAGCAGTTCACGCTCTAGCTATTCCATCAGTATTTTTTCTAGGTTCTATTGCAGCTATGCAATTCGTAGCCCGATAAATTTAACTATCATGCAAGTAAACGAAAATCCTAACAAAGTTCCAGTTGAACTTAATCGTACAAGCCTTTATTTAGGCTTACTATCAGTCTTTGTATTGGGAATTTTATTTTCCAGTTACTTTTTCAATTAATTTAAAACTATGAGTAAATTAAAAGGACCTGATGGAAGAATTCCAGATAGACTTCCAGACGGTAGACCAGCAGTTGCATGGGAAAGAAGATGGACAGAAGGAACTCTTCCTCTTTGGCTTGTTGCTACAGCAGGTGGAATTGCAGTTATCTTTGTTTTAGGTATATTTTTCTATGGTTCATACCAAGGGGTTGGAGCTGGAGGCTGACAAATCCTTACCTTGACCTGATAATCACTTATTTCAAATAAGCCTAATAAGAATCAGTAAATATCCTAAGTTTCTCTTTTGTTGAACTTGGGATATTTTCTTTATGAGTAATCAATCCATCTTTTAATGAAAAATGAGACTTACTTTTTGGTCTTTCTTTTTCAATTAATTTAGCTACTTCAAATATTATTTTATTAGCCACTTCAGTATTTGATCTAAGATTATCCAAAACCATCTCTACAGAAACTTCTTGATGAGTTTGATGCCAGCAATCATAATCAGTAACCATAGATAAGGAGGAGTAAGCTATTTCAGCTTCTTTAGCTAATCTTGCTTCTGTATGGTTCGTCATTCCGATTATTGAACATCCCCAACTCCTATATAAATTAGATTCTGCTCTAGTTGAGAAAGCGGGACCTTCCATCGCTAGATAAGTACCCCCTCTATGCAATTGTCTACCGCCAGGAATATTTTTTTCTCCGATTTCACTTAATATACGTGATAAATTGGTGCAGAAGGGATCTCCCATAGTTACGTGAGCAACAGCTCCCTCGTTAAAGAAGGTTGCTGGTCTATTTTTTGTTCGGTCTATAAATTGATCTGGAACCACTATATCAAGTGGCCTTATCTG
>CACNMX010000034.1 GCA_902621675.1 uncultured Prochlorococcus sp.
CAAAAATTAAATTTTAAATATTGGCTTGCTTAAAAAAAGATTTTTATTAAAAGGAAATTTTAAATCGTTTTTAAATCTACTTTAAACTAAATAATCTAAAAAAAGAGTAGAAATAATTTTTATTATGCATCCAAGCAAAGTAGTCAAAGATCCAAAAATCAACGATACTTATTACGATCCAGATGTTGATAAGCTTTATCAATATGTAAAAATTGGTGACTTTCCGTCAGAATGGGTAGTGACAAATATAGATGAAGATGACGATTATTATTACGCTTCGATGGGATACTAGTTTAGATATCCATTATTAAGTTAAATAGGATTGTCTCTTTAAAATTTTGTGTGAGGAAATTAAAGAGACATTTTTAATTTAGGTAAAAAGGTTTAAGGGAAAATTAAAAAGGAAATAAGATTAAATAAAAAAATAATAATTCAATGTAAATTAATTATGAAATAATTAGATCAAATAATTTTGATTATATAAAATAAAATTGTTGGAACTTTAAATGGCTATTAAAGATCATAAAAGTTTGCAAGACTCAAGAATTCTTCTTGTAGAGGATGATAAGAGTATTAGGCTTACAGTCAGTGAAACCTTGAGCAGCGAAGGTTTTAGAGTATTAAGTTTCAAAGACGGTTTAAGTGCCTTAGATTTTATTAATAATGATATTAAAAAAGATGTTGACCTAATAATTCTAGATTTAATGTTGCCAGGACTAAATGGATTAGAGTTATGCAGAAAAATAAGAAATGACGAAGACTATACACCCATATTAATTTTGAGTGCTAAAGATAATGAATCAGACAGGGTTCTTGGATTAGAGGTTGGTGCAGATGATTATTTAACAAAACCTTTTGGTTTAAATGAATTAATTGCTAGATCAAGAGCCTTAATAAGAAGATCTAAACGTAATAAAAAATATATAGAAAAATCAAAAACTGTTCTCGAGTTTAATCATATAAAAATGTTTTTGGAAGAATGCAGGGTAACTTCTTTTGATAAAGAAATAACATTATCTCCCAAAGAATTTAAATTATTAGAGTTATTTATGAAAAATCCAAAAAGAGTTTGGTCAAGGGATTTAATACTTGAAAAAATATGGGAAATTGACTTTATTGGTGATACTAAAACCGTAGATGTTCATGTTAGGTGGTTAAGAGAGAAATTAGAAGAAGATCCCTCTGCTCCAAAGTTTCTTAAAACTGTTAGAGGTTTTGGCTATAAGTTTGGATGAAAATGAAAACACTACAAGAAGTATTATTTTTTTTACATCAGAAGTGGAAAATAAAAGTCAAGCATTTTTCTCAATCAAAAGAAAAAAAATTTGAAGTTGATAAAAATAAGTATAAAAAAACTATTGATTTCCCATTTGATAAAATTAGACCTCAAGAAGTGTTATCTTGGCTAGATTATTCATCGCAAGGGTGGATAATCTTATCATCTGATCTAACAATAAAATTTATCAATCAGAAAGCTTTATCTCTTATTAGGGTTATCAAGTATAAAGATGTTATTGGAAAAGCAATTAATGATATTAATGAGCTTGAAGTACTTAGTAATAAAATTCTATATTTAAGAAAAAAAGATTTCCCATTCAACCTTGATTTCAAAATTGCGGGAGTACCCATTTCGGTAAATATTGTTAGAGGAAGAAAAAAGAATTATTTAATATTATTGGAAAGTAAATTATCAATTGAATCGATAAAAAAACGACAAAATCAATTAATTAATGATGTGTCTCATGAACTGAAAACCCCTCTTACATCGCTTATCTTAATTGGGGAAAGACTTGAATCAGTAGTATCAAAAAAGGATAGGTATCTTGTTAAAAGACTTAAGAAAGAGTCAAAAAGATTAAGAAAAATGGCCGAAGAGACTTTAGAGCTTTCTAAGCTAGAAAGTAGCGAAGATTTTAATAAAAACAAAAAAATATCTATTTCAGATTTGATTATAGAATCTTGGCAAACACTAAAACCGCTTGCAGAAAAAAAGGATATAAAAATAAATTTATTTTCTCCAACAAAATATTATATATCTGGGGATATTGAAAATTTAAAAAGAGCATTTATAAATATTTTAGATAACGCTATTCGTTATTCCCCAACAAAAGAGGGCATACAAATTGAAATTTTTAAGAGAGATAGCTCTGTTGTTATAAGAGTTAGAGATAAAGGTATTGGATTAGAAGAAAATGAATCAAATGACATTTTTTCTCGTTTTTATCGTGGGGATCCATCAAGGACTAAATTTAAGAAAAGTGGAAGTGGTTTAGGTCTTTCAATTACAAAAAAAATAATTAATAACAATAAAGGTTTTATAAAGGCATTTAATCATAAAGATGGTGGAGCGATTATTGAAACTATCTTTCCGTGTCTTAATACAGATTAATAGGGAAAATTTAAAAAATATTAGGACATGATTTTTCTGCAATAAATTTTTTTAAATTCAAAACCCCTTCTCTTGTAAAAAGAATGCTTCCTTCTTTGGAGTCATCTGCCCAATAAGAATCTCTTTTGCCAATAGCTAACCAAAGCCTATCAGGTAATGTTGGCATGTACATACTCTCGAAAGCAGATGTTCCAATGTCATTTTCTTCTTTCATATCTTTGCATGCTTCTATCATTAGTTTGGGTCGATTTAAATAATGCCTGACACCCTGCCAATAATATTTTGTTTCAGCTTTAACTGGGGCGATGAATAAAATAATAAATATTAGGTATTTCATGATTTAACTTTTTTTAATTATAAGAATTGCAAAAAAAAACCACCATTTATATATGGTGGCTTTTTTTTGAAGTTTTAACTAGATTTTTCCAATATTTAGGAAAAGAGTTTCACCAGTTGATTTCTTTCCAGTCCCATCGTTGTCAGTTGAAATCCATGCTTGCCCTTCGCTTGTTATTGCTAAACCTTCAACCTTTTCAAGGATAAAACCACCCGTAGATTGCATTACTGGTTTTAGATCAGTAACTAACTCTTTTTCAACTAAAGGATAAAGTCTGGGAGGAATATTAGTCTGAAGACCTTCGAAAATAACATCATCTAAATCTACTTTATATATAGCTTTCAATTTTGCTTTCTTTCCATAGAAACTATCTCTTTCGATTACATAAAGTGCCCCGTCATGGTAAGTCAATTCTGAAATGCCAACACCACCTTTTTTGATCCTATCTAATTGATAATTTACGGCCCCCCACTGTTTGGTTTTTAAATTATAGGAAAGGATCTTAGTAGTATTGAAAGTATCATCACCCCAAGGCTTCTGTTGAGCAATATAAAGAATATCCCCATTCCTTGTTATGCCTTCAAAACCAGGATTTTTAGCATAATTAAGATATGAAGGTGGTGGAGTTATCTTCTCTAAAATTTCACCATCTGAGCTTACATGGTAGATTGCAGGAGGATGTTCATCTAGCTTTTTCTTGATTCCTTCAGTAGAAATGTAGAATCCACCATTACCATCAGTAGTAATACCCTCTTGATCCATAAATAATGCAGTCTTACCATCTAGCTTTATATCTATAGCTCTTTCTAATAGTGCTGGGGAAGATGAAGGATCAATAACGTAAATTCTTGGCTGAGTTTTAAAAGTCCCATCATTTACAGCATAAATTTTACCGTCATCACCAGCCACCATTCCACTTATCGCACCCCAAGATACAAATTCAAGGCCATTTTCATTTGTTAAATGTGGGTATGAAGCGGGAGCATCTTGTAGTTGATAAATAGTCACATGAGAAGATAAACCAGGTTCTTTTTTGTTGTAGTCTTTTTCATTTGCTGAGGCAATTAATCCCCTCTCTGGAATTGCGACAAATCCCTCTGGTCCAATGCCTGATGGAAGTAATTGAGTAAGCAAAGGTTGATTTAGTTCTGTGATATCGTAAACAGCTACTATCCCAGCTCGTTCAGCACCAACAAATAAATAGGGCGTCCCATTAATTTTTGAATATGTAACTGACTCAGGTTCTACTCCCTTTTTACCTGCTCTCCCATCTTGGAAATGACCTATTTGTGCAATTGCTCTTTCTAGTCTATTTGCATCTTCATAAACTACTGTTCCATCTTTTTTAAAAATAGTCCAGGATCTTGAACCACCTCTTTTTGCCTGATTTGGATCAATATGCTTGTAATCGCCTTCATTTGCTGTTGCAAAATGATCATTATCAATCCAAGTAAGGCCATCGGGTTCTCTTCTTACATTCTTGAGTTTGCTTTTAAATTTATGTGCTCCATCTTTCTTTGTATCCATTCCTGCCATTTGTTTTACAACTCCTGCAGAGAAATGTGATATTACATTTCCATCTTTATCAATTACTGCAAGATGGTTGTTTTCTTGAAGAGAGACAACTGTTTCACCAAGATCATTAATAGCAACGAATTCTGGTTCGGGATCAAAAGGAGCTATTTCGGATAAGCCTGTTAAATCTACTTTTTTAATTGAGTTACATTGTATTTTTCCTCTTTTGTTTAACTTCACAAGAGAAACATAACCTGCAGGATTAATTTGAATGCCATTGTCATCAATTTGAGGGATAAATCCATTTTTATATTCTTCATCCCTCTCATTTTCTATAGCGACAGCTAGAAATGTCCCGTCTGGTGAAACAAAAACGCTATCAGGCTGCCCACCTAAATCACATTCTTTTACTGCTTTTCTTGTTTCTAAATTGTATTGAACTAATGCTCCTGAAGGATTTGTATAACTTTCAGATGTATTTGAACCTATATAAGCATTGTTTCCAAGTGCTGCAATTCCAGTTGGTTCTGCTTCCAGTTCAACAACTCCCAATGCTTTAGGTTTTGCAGGGTCTGAGATATCAACTAAACCTACCACTCCTAGATCGCTATCTGTATAAATCAAAGTCTTACCATCTTCTGATGCTGTAACAACTTCTGAAGAAGTTTTGGTGGTAGATTTTGATCCTTTTGGTAAATTATCACTTACATTAAAAGAAGAAATTCTGTTAAAGTTTTTTTCATTTGCCCAATATTTTGTATTCCAATTTGCAAATCCGCTACTTGTAGAGGAGGCGACGATTGCAAGTAATGCTGAAAAACTTGCAGCAGCTAGGGTTTTTTTCATTTAGTGCGTAAGGAAATACATCCTTATGCTCCCTTTAAAAAGTTAAGAAAAAAAAATAGATTTATTAAGAACAATTTAAGCTTTTAAAGATATAAAAATAAAAAAGACCTACCTTTGGTAGGTCTTTTGATGTGTGTAAGATTGTCTAATTGATTTAATTAGAAAGAGAACATGAGAGAGGCTCCGATGCCAACTGCATCATCCTTACTAGCTGAAGATTCCTCAACAATATAAATGAATGGTGTTACAGACATACTATCGTTGATTGGATATTCATATGAAAGATCATAGGCCATTTCATCAGCAGCATTTTCTGCTATGGCACCATTTGTTCCAAGGTTAAAGCTTAAAGTACCTTCACCTACATCAGAACTGATACCAAAAGCCCATTGTGATTTGTCTTTAATTGTGGATGTTTCTGTTTCAGGAGTTCCAAACTCAAAACCACCACTAAAAGTAGTTGGGAGTGATTCTGGACTATAAAAAGCAGTTAAACCCGCATATGAGTAAGAATCTTTGTCAGAGTAAGCAGCTGTGAAACCATATGTATCTGTCTCATAACCAACAGCAACGCCGTAAAAATCCTCACTTTCTTTATTGAAAAGACCAGTAGATCCACTTGCACTAGATACACCAAGACCAAGTTCCCAACCATCTCCAAATCCAGTTGCAGCGCTTAATGCAACATCACCAGATAAGTCAACAGAGTTTGCAGCACCACAATCTCCTAGATTATCAACCATGTTATTCATAGCACATGCATTAGGCCAAGTCTTAGAGGCATCCATTGAATCACCAACAGCAACCTTCCAATTACCGACTGGGAAAGTGTAATTAACATCGGAAATAGCAAGAACATTAGGAAGATTTACTTCAGGATCGCCTCCATTGCCAACACCTGCTGAACCCCAGTCAAGACCCTCTTTATCCTTACCAACACCAGCGCCCGAATGATTTCCAGTTTCAATCTCGATATTTAAATTATCTTCGCCTGTGAAACTAGTATTTAGGTCAATTTCAAAGAAATACTCTGCCATTACAGC
>CACNMX010000035.1 GCA_902621675.1 uncultured Prochlorococcus sp.
ATCAACCAATAGTGGAAGAGATAAATTTTTTAGAAGAAGAAATTTCTCAATTGACTGATGATGATCTTAGAAAAGAAACTCAAAATCTTAAATCAACTATTTCAGAAGAATTAGATTTTAAAAAACAAAAAGACCTGTTGGAAGAATTTCTTCCTAAAGCTTTTGCAATCGTAAGAGAAGCAAGTAAACGTGTACTTGATATGAGACACTTTGATGTTCAGTTAATAGGCGGGATGGTTTTAAATGAGTGTCAAATTGCTGAGATGAAGACTGGAGAGGGAAAAACTCTCGTCGCAACATTACCTTGTTATTTAAATGCTCTGACGGGGAAAGGTGTACATGTTGTCACTGTAAATGATTATTTAGCTAGAAGGGATGCAGAGTGGATGGGACAAGTTCATCGTTTTTTAGGATTATCCGTTGGTTTGATTCAGCAAGATATGAATCCAGTTGAGAGAAAGAAAAATTATGATTGTGATATAACTTATGCCACAAATTCAGAATTAGGATTTGATTATTTAAGGGATAATATGGCTACCGATATTAGTGAGGTAGTCCAAAGAAAATTTAATTACTGCGTAATAGATGAGGTTGATTCAATATTAATTGATGAAGCAAGAACGCCTCTAATCATTTCTGGTCAAGTTGAAAGACCACAAGAAAAATATCAAAAAGCTGCAGAATTATCTCTGGCATTAGTCAAAGCAAAAGAATTAAGTAAAGATGGTATTGATCCAGAAGGCGATTATGAAGTTGATGAAAAACAAAGAAGTTGTATCTTAACTGATCAGGGTTTTGCTAAATGTGAAGAGTATTTGGGAGTTAATGATTTATATAATCCTCAAGATCCTTGGGCGCATTACATAACTAATGCTTTAAAAGCTAAAGAATTATTTATTAAAGATGTGAATTATATTATTAAGAACGATGAGGCTGTCATAGTTGATGAATTTACTGGTAGGGTAATGCCAGGAAGACGTTGGAGTGATGGACAACATCAGGCAATAGAAGCGAAAGAGAGTCTTAAAATTCAGCCTGAGACTCAAACATTAGCATCCATAACCTATCAGAATTTTTTCCTTTTATATCCTGGTTTAGCAGGAATGACGGGAACTGCAAAAACTGAGGAGGTGGAATTTGAAAAAACTTATAAATTAGAATCAACAGTCATACCGACAAATCAAATAAGAAAGAGACAAGATTGGTCTGATCAAGTATTTAAGACAGAGATTGGTAAATGGAAAGCCGTTGCTAAAGAAACTGCAAATATTCATAGAGAAGGTAGACCTGTTTTAGTTGGTACAACAAGTGTTGAAAAAAGTGAATTACTAAGTTCACTTTTGTCTGACGAAAATATCCCACATAATTTGTTAAATGCTAAGCCAGAGAACGTTGAACGTGAGGCAGAAATTGTTGCTCAGGCAGGAAGAGCAGGTGCTGTCACTATTGCAACTAATATGGCTGGAAGGGGAACAGATATAATTCTTGGTGGTAATAGTGACTATATGGCAAGGCTCAAATTAAAAGAAATTTTAATTCCTTTGTTAGTCAAGCCTGATAATGAGCATAAGCCACCAATACCTAAACAAAGAAATTCAAAATCTAAGGTAGGTTTTTCTACAAAAGCTGGTTCAAATTTGAAAAAGAATATTTCAAATACTTCAACAAGTCTTTTCCCGTGCAAACTAGATGAAGTTCTTGAAAAGAAACTCTCTCTTTTATCTGATGAACTTGTTAAAAATTGGGGAGACAGACAACTTTCTGTCTTGGAGCTTGATGACAGGATAGCTACAGCTGCAGAAAAAGCACCAACTAATGATGACTCGATAAAGCTTTTGAGAGAATCTTTGTCTGATGTAAAAAAAGAATATGAAAAAGTTCTGATTAATGAAGAAGAAAAAGTAAGAGAAGCTGGGGGTTTACATGTCATTGGTACTGAGAGACATGAATCACGAAGAGTGGATAATCAACTTAGAGGAAGAGCAGGAAGACAAGGTGATCTTGGAAGTACAAGATTCTTTTTATCTTTAGATGATAATTTATTAAGGATTTTTGGAGGTGATAGAGTAGCAAATCTAATGAATGCTTTTAGGGTTGATGAAGATATGCCTATTGAGTCAGGAATGCTTACCAGGTCTTTAGAAAGTGCTCAAAAGAAAGTTGAAACCTACTATTACGATATTAGAAAACAAGTTTTTGAATACGACGAGGTAATGAACAATCAGAGGAAAGCAGTTTATGGTGAAAGACTCAGAGTATTGAAAGGAATTGATTTAAAAAGACAAGTAATAGGATATGGAGAAAGGACAATGATTGAAATTGTAGATGCTTACATTAATCCTGATCTTCCTCCTGAAGAATGGAATATTGAACAATTAATTTCTAAAGTCAAAGAATTTATATATTTATTAGATGATCTTAAAGTTGAAGATATTAATTTACTTTCAGTAGAGGAATTAAAAAACTATCTTCAAGAGCAGTTGCGAATAGCTTATGATTTAAAAGAATCACAAATAGACAAGATTCGTCCTGGATTAATGAGAGAAGCTGAAAGGTTTTTCATTTTGCAGCAAATAGATAATTTATGGCGAGAACATCTACAATCAATGGATTCATTGAGGGAATCAGTCGGGTTAAGAGGTTATGGCCAAAAAGATCCTTTAATCGAATATAAAAATGAAGGATATGATATGTTTCTAGAAATGATGACAAATATGAGGAGAAACGTTATTTATTCAATGTTTATGTTTCAGCCTAAAACTGACAAGGATGATAAAAAATAAATCAATATTTAATCATCTCCAAGATATTCAAAAATTTCTTTATCTTTAAGATTTTGAGAATCACCGAGTTTAGAAATATCAATAGATTCTGAGCTAGCTATACATTGTAGCGCTCTTTGTAATTTAAGTATTTCATTTTCAAGAAAGTCTATCCTATCCATTAAATTTTTTATCACATTAGCTTCTGCATCTGGTAAGGCAGAGTGAGCTAATGGATTCACTTTGACGCCACTTTGGTGCACTACCCTTCCAGGCACTCCGACCACAGTACTGTTACCCTCTACATTTCTAACAACTACCGAGCCAGCACCAATACGGGTATTAGATCCTACCGTAATGGATCCAAGAACTTTTGCGCCTGCTCCAACTACGACATTTTCCATCAAGGTTGGGTGTCTTTTGCCATGGCTTTTTCCAGTACCTCCTAATGTCACTCCCTGATATAGCAAACAATTATTTCCTATCTCAGCTGTTTCGCCAATGACAACGCCCATTCCGTGGTCTATGAAAACTCTTTTACCAATTTTTGCCCCTGGATGGATTTCAATGCCTGTCGCTAGCCTATTAATATGACTGAGTAAGCGGGGAATCAAAGGAATCTTTAATTGCCATAATTTATGCGTAAACCTATGAATTACTATAGATTGAAAACCAGGGTAGCAAAGAAATATCTCTATTATTCCTCTAGCTGCAGGATCTCTCTCTCTGATAATTTCTATATCTGATTTAAAAGTTCTTAGCATCTTGATCTAATTAATAACACCTATTTCTTTTTTTAATTGATTTATTGTTCCGATACTCAGATAATTTTTAGCACATGTTATCTGAGGTAATCTCATCAACTGAGAACGATTTTTTAATAATGTGTTTTCTACAACTGTTAAACTAGGCCCATCACACACTATATGGCTCGAAGCCTTTAAAAGTGAGAGTAATCTACTATTATCGTCTGAGACTGCCGTCATAAGAATTAATTCACTACCTCGCATGCTGTGTATGATAACTTCTGCTGCTCTCAATAAACCAGGACTTATGCTAACAATCCCTACACAACTTCCAGCATTTAATTCCTTGAGGATTTTTAATTCCTTTTGAAAGTCGCTCAAGTCAACTGCAATAGCGCGCACTCCATGTTGCTTCGCAACTTTTTCTAGAGGCTGCAAAAAATATCTGCTTGTAACAATCGTTCCATTATTTGAATTACTCAAGACTTTTTCTAATTCTTCCATAGGAACAACTTCTACTGGCACATTAACTTTTGAAGAAAGGTCTTCTGCTATTAACATAGAAGCTCCAATATCCTCTCGAGGAGTGCTGACTATGATTCTTGATCCGCACCTAATACGCCAATCAATTTCATTGGTCAATATATCTCTCGTTTCTTGTAAAGTGCATCCAAGATTTATCAAGTTGTCAATAACCTTCTTTGCTTCTTGATCTGGTGGTTTACTTATTTTATTTTTTGAATAAACTGATTTTGTAATTTCTCTTTTAGTCAGATTATCTCTTACATAGATACCTGATCCAGCTATTGCTTCAACGACCCCATCTATTTCTAGTTGTCTGTATACCTTGCTAATAGTATTCCGATGTAGTCCAGTCTGCATTGCAAGTTGCCTTGTACTAGGAAGTCTGTGTCCTGGAGGATAATGTCTTGCTGCAATTGCAAAACAAATTTGATTATAAAGTTGAGTAGATGCTGGGATATCACTTTCTTGTTGAATATGGAATCTCACTTTTTAAAAAACCCTAACTAATTTTTTTTAACCATAGTGACACTTTAACATTCGTCATATTTTTTGATAACAACTTTTTACCCATCATCTTTTTTAATAAGAGGAGTTTTTCGAGGGCTTAAAAACATAATCATGTTTCTCCCTTCTCTTTTTGGTTTTTGTTGAACTTCTGATTGCTCTTCTAAATCATTAGCCATTTTCAAAAGGAGTGTTTCAGCTAAATTTGAGTGTTGAATTTCTCTACCCCTAAAAATCACAGTACATTTTACTTTGTCTCCTGATTTTAAAAATTTAGTAGCTTGACCTATGCGGACATCATAATCGTGCTTGTCAATTTTGTACCTCATTTTTACTTCTTTAACTTCTGTTTGATGAGATTTTTTCCTTGCTTCTTTAGCTTTCTTTTCTTGTTCAAATTTATATTTTCCGTAATCCATTATTCTACAAACAGGAGGATTTGCTTTTTCGCTCACCAAAACTAAATCAAGTTCTCTTTGAGATGCTATTTCTAATGCTTTTAATCTATCTATGACACCTAATTGTTTTCCATCTGAATCAAC
>CACNMX010000036.1 GCA_902621675.1 uncultured Prochlorococcus sp.
ATGCAGCGCATACTCCAATTATATCCACCAAAGAATCTATAGCTCCAATTTCATGAAAATGAACTTCATCAGATTTAATGCCATGAACTTTTCCTTCCGCAATTGCTAAAGATTCAAATACTTCATAAATTATTTTTTTAAATTTATCTTCTAAGTGGCCATTTAAAATAAGTTCCTTGATACTTCTCCAAGTTTTTTTAATAGGACTACTGTCAATATTTTCAACCTTTGCCTTGATTCCTCGGATTGAACAACTTTTTGATTCCTTAAATTCTAGTTGATATAGATCCTTTAATCCAAGATCAATAAGGGGCTGTTCAATAACTTTTTTAGGCACCCCTAAATCATAAAAAGCTCCTAACAACATATCTCCAGAGATACCAGGAGAACATTCAATTAAAACATCATCCATAAATCAAAGATTTCTTAACTGGTAAAATTGCGGTGTGAGTCAACCTTTCATTCTAGTTATTTTTAGAAAGATTTTTTTCAATCACCTCATACTTTATTAATTTCAAAGAATTTCCATCTCTGTTGATATCTAAACTTACAAAGCTATGCAAAAGTTCAAGAGAAAGTTCTCCTTTTATGACTAATTTAAAATTTTTATTTTTTAAATTATTTGACTTTGTAGCAGGGCAGATTTTAATAACAATTTCCTTCTTTTGAGTATTAACAAAAACTAATTCACCTCTCACAGAAAAATAATTGTCTTTTAGATCTAATTCTTCTAATAATTTTGTGAAGTTAGTTTTTGAAGAATCATTAGGGAAATCATTCAGTTGATAGGGATCCCATATTCCTGCAACCTGTAAATGCAAGTTTTGAGTATTTTTATTCTTTGGATAAACAATCCAATAATAATTTTTCTTTAAATCAATATGCTTTTTTAAAAGTGATAATGCTTTACCAAGAACTACTGTTTCAATTTTTTCGTCTTTATTGTCAATTAAAAAGCCTCTATTTAATTGTTCATTACTAATGGGAGTGAATTTACCATTAATAATACCGATTGCTCTGTGCTGTAATTGGTTGGTAACTTTTGGAATAGGGTTTTTTAACATATTAAAAATTTGAAAATAACAATTTAACGTATTAAATTTCTAAATTTTCCTCCAAACTATTGAAAGATTTTAACGCTTCATCAATTGCATCCGAAGGTTGAGTCGCATCATTCATACTATTTTGTCTCCGAATCATTTCCACAAGTTCAAAAGGATTACTTGGAAGAGCTGAACTATCATCTTCTGTTTTAGTTGAGGTATCGATTTCTAAGTCTTCAAATAAATACTCAGAATTTAAGTAATCAATTTTTAAGGAATTTAATAAAGTAAGAAAAATTACAACCGTAGTTGGTTTAAAAACGCTTTTGCAAAAGTAATTTTTCATTTTATTTAATTTCAAAATTCTTTTACGCCAAAAATTTCTTGCTATTTTAATTTTACATAATTTGGTAGAAATTTGTTAATAGCAACTTGGAATGTTAACTCTATAAGAACCAGACTTTCACAAATATTAGATTGGATTGATCAATCCAATCCAGATATTCTATGTTTGCAGGAAACGAAAGTCATGGATGATAGTTTCCCTCTTGAACCTTTTGAAAAATTAGGATACTCAGTAGAGATCTATGGACAAAAATCATACAATGGTGTAGCTATTATTTCCAAAATAAAGCCAGAAAATGTTAAAAAAGGATTCTACGGTTGTAATGACTCTAATCAAAATATCGAAATTTTTCTAGATCAAAAAAGATTGATTTCTGCTGATATTAATGGCATTAAAATCATAAATGTCTATGTTCCAAATGGATCTTCTCTAGAATCTAGTAAGTTCGAATATAAAATTAATTGGTTAAATTGCTTAGCTTCATTTTTAGACGAACAAGAAAAAAAAGGAGAATTAATTTGTCTTGTGGGTGATTTTAATATCGCTCCATCCAACTTGGATATTCATGATCCAAAGAAATATGAAGGTGGAATAATGGCGTCTGAGATAGAGAGAAGTGCACTAAATAATGTTCTGAAAAAAAGATTAATAGATTCATTCAGGATTTATGAACAAAATACTGGCCATTGGAGTTGGTGGGATTACCGTAACAACGCATATGAATTAAATAAAGGTTGGAGAATAGACCATATATATATCAGCAAAGAATTGTCATCAAAACTTAAAAGTTGTGTCATAGACAGCTCCCCGAGAGGTAATTTGCGTCCAAGTGATCATGCACCAGTAATGATAGATCTCAACTTAAACGAAATAAATACAGATTTTTTTGAGGATGAGGATAATTTCTTCGAAATATAAGTAAGATAAATTGAATTTCTTTAATGCTTGAAAACGCTTATTAATAAAGAGTTATCTAAAGTAAAAATTGTTTTTTATAATGATTTCATTAAAATTAATAATTTACAATCCAAACTATCGCAATAAAAATATCATAATGTAGAATTTCAACCTGATTGACAAAATTTTTACTTATTTCTAATTTAGAACATGACTAGATTTTTCTTAAAACATCATTTAGATAAATTGTGACTGACATATTAAATTACACTAAATCAGAAGAAATTTTTTCTGCAGCCCAACAACTCATGCCAGGAGGAGTAAGTTCGCCCGTAAGAGCTTTTAAGTCGGTAGGAGGCCAGCCAATTGTTTTTGATAGAGTCAAAGGTCCTTTTGCTTGGGATATTGATGGAAACAGATATATTGACTATATAGGAAGCTGGGGACCTGCTATATGTGGTCATGCCCACCCTGAAGTTACAACTGCATTACAGGAAGCAATTGAGAAAGGCACTAGCTTTGGGGCTCCATGCGTTCTGGAGAACCAACTTGCTGAAATGGTAATAGATGCAGTGCCATCTGTAGAAATGGTTAGATTTGTCAATAGTGGAACTGAAGCATGCATGGCTGTTTTGAGACTTATGCGAGCATTTACCGGAAGAGATAAAGTTATTAAATTTGATGGTTGTTATCACGGTCATGCAGATATGTTTTTAGTTAAAGCAGGATCAGGTGTAGCCACTCTTGGTTTGCCAGATTCTCCAGGTGTTCCACGGACAACAACTGCAAACACACTTACTGCTCCCTACAATGACCTTGAAGCAGTAAAAAAATTATTTTCTGAAAATCCTGATGCCATTTCAGGGGTCATTCTTGAGCCCATCGTGGGTAATGCTGGATTTATTACTCCAGAACCTGGATTCTTGGAGGGATTAAGAGAATTAACCACTGAGAATGGATCCTTATTAGTTTTTGACGAAGTAATGACTGGATTCAGAATAAGTTATGGAGGAGCTCAAGAAAAATTTGGGGTTACTCCAGATTTAACAACTCTTGGGAAAGTAATTGGTGGAGGCCTACCTGTGGGAGCTTATGGAGGCAAGAAAGAAATAATGTCAATGGTAGCCCCTTCAGGGCCGGTATACCAAGCAGGCACTTTGAGTGGCAATCCACTCGCAATGACTGCTGGAATAAAAACTCTTGAACTTCTTAAACAAGATGGTACTTACGATAAACTTGATTCAACAACTTCTAGATTAATTGAAGGCATAATTCAGTCTGCAGAAAATAACGGTATTGCTATTAACGGTGGAAATGTAAGCGCTATGTTTGGATTTTTCTTATGCGATGGGCCAGTTAGGAACTTTGATGAAGCTAAAACAAATGATGCCGAACTTTTTGGTAAGTTGCATAGAGAAATGCTTCGACGAGGAATTTACCTAGCTCCAAGCCCTTTTGAAGCTGGTTTCACATCACTAGCTCACAGCGAAGAAGAAATTGATAAAACAATTGAAGCTTTTGACGAATCTTTTAATGCAATTAAAAAATGATCTCTTACTAGTCTTTCCTTAAAAGAAATTAAGTAATGATTAAATAGTTTAGAAAGGTCTTTTCTAAAAAATTATCTTCTACCACCAACTATTACTGGGGGAGTACCTCCTTCTGAACCTGGCAAGCCAGGAACAACCTGAGTACTGCCATCCCATTTGTCAAGAAATAATTTGAAAAGCACTTGATCATCGAGACTTTTATTTAATGTCTCGTATCTAAGTGCTTCTTGTTCAGCAATTTCTACTTCAGTCTTTGCTCTAAGTAATTGTTGGCCAGCTATTTGCTTTTGTTCAATCGCAGCTCTATATTCTTCAGCGATCTCTAATCCAGTAAGATCTAAACTTTTAACATCTACATAATCGAATGAATTTAATTCTTTTGCAACGGTATCGCCTACTTTTTCAGAAATTACTGCGAATTCAGTAGCTATTGTTTCTAGCTCATATTGAGAAAAGACTGATTTTAAAGCTTTAAGCAAAGATGGCTGAACAATTTTCTGATAAACATCGCTATTTCTGCTTGCAATTGTTGCGAAGATCCTTCCTGCCTCATTAGGTTTTACCGAATACTTAACTGTAGCTGTAGCCCTAATAACTTGAAGGTCTTTAGTTAACGTTTCAAATTTTTCTGGTTGAACTTGGGTTTTTATATCAAATGGATATACAGACTGGATAAATGGAAGTTTAAAGTTTAAACCAGCTCTCCTGGAGGGGCCACTTACTTTCCCAAGTGTTGTAACAACTG
>CACNMX010000037.1 GCA_902621675.1 uncultured Prochlorococcus sp.
GGGTTCGATTACCTTTTTGTACATTACATCTGAGACATGCTGTTGTCACATTTTCCCAGTTATCTGTTCCACCTCTGCTTCTCGGCAAAACATGATCTATTGATAGGTCACTACCCCTATAATTACAGTATTGACAAGAATTATTATCTCTTAGAAGAATATTTTTTCTTGTTAAAGAAACCTCTCTAAAAGGAACTTTGACGTAGTAACGAAGTCTTATAACTGTTGGCAACTTTTTCCCGCTATGAATTGAATATGTTTTATCTTCCTCTAAGCTTTCTGCTTTACCTTTAATCATCAAAATTACTGCTCTTCGCCAGGAAGTGATGTTTAAAGGTTCATAAGAAGCATTTAAAACTAGAGTCTGGCCCATGCCAAAATACAATTTACATGTCATGCTAACTGTATATTTCAATAAGCGCATATATTTGTGCAAAGTTTATGCAAAATAGGCAAACAAATCAGGATTTTAATTTTGACAAATTTCCAAATTTTGAAAAAGATATAGATTTAAAACAAAGAGCATGGATTGAAATTAAAGGTAAAGCAATAGAAACAAACGTTAGACAGTTAAGATCAAAATTAAGTAAAAGTTGTCAATTTATGGCAGTCGTTAAAGCTGATGGATATGGACATGATGCAAAAGTAGTTTCCGAATATGCTATTAAAGGCGGAGCTTCGGAATTAGGCGTTGCAACTTTAAAAGAAGGGATTAAACTTCGTTCTTTTGGAGTTAAAAAACCAATTCTTATTCTCGGTAATCTATATACAAAAAGAGATTTAATAATATCCTTTAAAAATGATCTTATGCCAACAATAAGTAGTATAAGAGAGTGTTTAGTTTGCAATAATATCGGGAAGCACTTTGGGTTGAAATTTTCTTTACATCTTAAAGTTGATACTGGAATGTCAAGATTAGGATTTGAATCTAATCAATTTGTTCAGCAATTTGAAAAAATAAAATCTTTTGAGAACATTTCAATAGAAGGAATATATAGTCATTTATCGTCTGCAGATGAAGATAAAGCATTAGATTCTCAAAGTATTACACAATTACAAAGACTGAAGTTTAATAATTTATTAAAGCAAATTAATCTTGATAGCAGTAGTCAAATTAAGATTCATTTGGCTAATTCAGCGGGAATGCTTCTTAGCAAAGATTTTCATTTTCACATGGTACGTGTCGGGCTTTCTATGTACGGATACAGTCATCTATCTAAAATAGATAAAAATTTATTGCTTAAACCAGCTTTATCTTTGAAGGTCAAAGTAGCTTTTATAAGAACTATTGATAAAGGTGTAAGTGTAAGTTACGGAGGCAAATTTGTGAGTAATAGAAAAACTAAGTTAGCCGTATTAAGTATTGGTTATGCAGATGGTGTACCAAGAAATCTATCAGGCAAGATTAACGTTATCCATAATAATAAATTTTATCCTCAAGTTGGATCTATAACTATGGACCAAATGATGGTAGATATAACAGATTCTAATGAAATTAAAGTAGGTAGTACCATGTTATTACTAGGATCTGAAGGAGATAAAACAATTTCTCCTCTTGAATGGGCAAGAAAATCTAATACTATCCCTTGGGAAATTCTTTGTTCTTTTAAAAATAGATTACCGAAAGTTCAAGTAGATTAGACATTTCGATTAAATAAAAAATTTTGAATCTTTGCAGAAAAATTGATAATGTATAAGAACTGGAGAGGTGGCTGAGTGGTTGAAAGCGGCTCCCTGCTAAGGAGTTACAGGAGGTAACTTTTGTCGAGGGTTCGAATCCCTCCCTCTCCGTGATTTATTTAGAAAATTTTTAATTAATATTTGTTTTAAAACAATTCAAGATTAATATCTTTAAGGTCATAAATAGAATTTAAAATCAGGTCAGCACCTGCATTTCTAAGATTTTTTTCGTAAGAATTACGTTCTTTTAATCGAGAATTTAAATGTAAATGAGGTGGAGCTATTCCGATACTTATGAATTTCTGAGATGGTATTTCCTTTCTAGCATTTATAACTGTATTTATATCTGCAATAGTATCTCCTACATACGCTATGGGAATATTTGATTCGCCAAGTTTATCTCCTATAAGCTTTTTTGATAAGTTAATAAAACCTTTAGGATCAGGCTTTTCAGGGGCATCTCCCATAGATATTAAAGGTGGTGATTTTAGTCCAAGTCTTTTTTCTAAAACAAATTTTGCAGAAGCAGACTCTGCACCACTAACAAAACCCCAGATTATTCCATTACCTTTAATTAAATCAAAAAATTTTTTATCAACTAACAACTCCTCATTTGTAATGTAACCAGACCAATATTTACTATCTTTATTTGGATCTCCACCAAAGTAAAACTCCTCAAAACATTTTACTATTTTCTCTCTTGGAGGAATTTTAAGATTTAAGTTCTCTTTTTTTATATATCGTTTTATAAGTTCTAAACTTAAATCCCAGTCATTATTCCAGATCCCTTCATTTTTTGCATTATCAATATCTATAAAATTTGGCTCCCATCCTGAAAATTTGTAAACTGTTTTTTTTAATGAAAGTCTGTAACTATTTTCTACGCTGCGGATTACCCCATCAATGTCAAATAAAATTAAACCAATATTTTTCAATTAATTTTCTTATATCACTATTATAAAAGATTAGTATTCTTATAAAGAAAAAGCAAAGAAAAAAATTCTATTTATAAAATTATGGATTATCTAAAATTAATTTTGTAAATATCCTCTGGGAGTGAGAAATATTTCGTCAACCAAAGTTGTTTGAGAATTGCCAATGATGATTATTGATAACATATCAATCTCCTTAAAAGGAATGGTGTTTAAAGTAAAAAATTTTTTTGATTGATTTTCTCTACCTACTTGTCTAGCTATTAAAACTGGAGTATCACCATCCCTAGATTGTAAACATTTATCTATTACACTTTTAAGCTGCCAATTTCTTTCAATGGATTGAGGATTAAATAAAGCTATTACAAAGTCACCCACAAGAGCTCCTTCAATTCTTTTTTCTATTAAAGACCATGGAGTTAATTTATCGCTTAAGCTTACTGAGCAAAAGTCATTCATTAGTGGTGCTCCACTAATCGCAGCCGCTAATTGAACGCTACTTATACCTGGATGTACTTCAAAGTAAGGTCTATATTCTTTTTTGATTTTTTGAAGTAATTCTAAAAGTAAACCTGCCATGCCATAAAATCCAGATTCTCCTGAAGAAATTAAAGCCACTTTGATTCCTTCCTCAGCTAGTTTAATTGCTTTACCGCATCTCTCTTCTTCTTCAGTAAGTTTACTTTCAATTAAAACTTGGTCACTTCTTTTTAATGACTTAATTAAATCTAAATACATTTTGTATCCGATCCAAACTGTACATCTTGAAAGTGCTTTTTTTGCATTACTGGTTAGGAAGGAGATATCACCAGGACCACTTCCAATAATATGTATTTCGCCATGGGTTGGATTATATTGATTTTTAGATTCTGCTACAGAGATAGTTACTGCACCAGATTGATTTTTAAAAATTCTTTTTTCTTCTAATAATTTTGATTCTTTTCCTGCTGCGAGTAAGCAAGAGGCTTCCGCTACAGAAGGGGTGCCAATTTCCTTTTCTACAACATTTGAAGGATTTGGAACTATTATTTTTGAAAGATCTTCTTTACTAAAAAATTTTACAGGCAAGTTTTTTTCTTCAGCAAGTTCTAAAATTCCTTTCTCATCTTTTTTAATATCAACTGTTGCAAGTCCCGCAATTGAATACTTGGATAAATTTCTCGATTCCAATAAATTATTTAAAGAATTTGCTATAAATTCTTTGCTTGTATTTCTTTCACATCCCATGCCTATCCACAATACAGGCGGGTGCCAGGTTGTTTCATCATTTTCGAATATACTCACATGAAATGTTGAATCTGGTTTTTCAATTTCTTTTTCATTGATTTGATTAATAATCTCACCTGATTCTGAATTTTTCCACAAACTATTACCAGATAATTGTTTGCAAAATATTTCTTCGTTCTTAGCTTGTTTAATTACTAGTTTTGACCAATCCTTTATTTTGCCAGATCTTTTCCAACCCCATTGATTTCCAAATGCATCTAGATTTAAGAAGTTTTGATCATTGGAATTATTAGTTTCTATTATTTCGCCACCAATTAAATTAGCAATTTGAAATGCAATATTTTGAGTATTTGACTGATGTAAGCCAATTAAAGGAACTATCTTGGAACATTTGTTATCTATAACTATTACTCCTGGATCTTGATCTTTAGAGGTTAAAAATGAATTTATTATGCGTATTGATGCAGCAATTGAGCCTATAAAAATTATTAAATCTATCTCCAGCCATTTTTTTAGTAAGATTTCTTTAGGTTTTTGTACTTGAATAAGTTCATTTTCCTTTTCATCCTCTTTTGAAGAACCTGCAATATATATGTCGTTGACAAATTCGGTTTTTTTAAGCCTTTTTAAAATTTCTTTTGAATTATTAGATA
>CACNMX010000038.1 GCA_902621675.1 uncultured Prochlorococcus sp.
AGGTAGGGATAATTTTTTTTCTTACTAAATTTCTTTTTAATTTAAGATCTGAATTTGTAGGATCTTCCCAGACTGGAATCTTCATTTCATTGCAAAATTGTTTTGTATCTTCCCTACTGAAAATTAATATTGGTCTTATTAAATAAATTTGATTTTCTATTAATCTTTTACTCTCAATATTACTCAGACCTGCAAAATTGCTTCCTCTAGATAAATTGAGGATAAATGTTTCTGCATTATCACTACTCGTGTGACCAGTTAGCAAATAAATATTATGTTTTTCCTGGTTTTTATTTAATAAAGTTTTGGCTCTTTCACATAATTTTTTATATCTCCATTCTCGTGCTTTTTCTTCTGAAGAAATATCTTCTTTATTTGCTTGATCAAAAGAGAATGAAATATTTTTATCTTTGCAATAATCATTTAATTCAAGAGCATATAGTGATGATTTTTCGTGCCATTGATGATCACCATGCCAAACACTAATAGACCAATTATGTATTTTTTTTAGGTCATTAATTAGGGTTAATAAGGCCATTGAGTCTTGACCCCCCGAAACACTTATTAAAATATTGGATCCTTTGGGAATTAATATTTTTTTGGCAAGAATCTCCTTATGAAGCTTATGATGCCATGATGACCAATTTTTCTGACTTAATTTTTTATCAGTCATTTTGTGTTGCTCAGATAATATTTTTTAAAAAATGCACTGTTTTACTAAAACAATGTCACAATCGGGTAATAAATTCATTAAGTCAATGAGTCTGATTAATCTTTTGCCACAAAAAATCAAAGAAGAGTTAAGAAGCAAATCCTTACTCAAAGTTATTTCAGGATTGAATAATTTCGATATTCAGTCTGTGAAAATAATTGTTGAAGCTGCTTCATTTGGAGGTGCAGATCTTGTCGATATTGCTTGTAAACCTGAACTCGTTGATTTAGCACTTAAGAATTCAACACTACCAGTTTGTGTTAGTTCAGTAGTGCCTCAATCTTTTCAAGATTGTGTAAAAGCAGGAGCATCATTAATTGAGATAGGAAATTACGATACTTTTTATGAAAAAGGCATTCATTTTTCAGATAAAAAAGTTTTAAACATTACAAAAGAGACGAGGGATTTATTGCCTAATTTTCCTTTATCAGTAACTGTTCCTCATACTATGCCTATTGATAAACAAGTTGATCTTGCTGTAAAGCTAGTGGAAGAAGGCGTTGATATTATTCAAACAGAAGGTGGTACCAGTTCTACTCCTTACTCTCCAGGAATTCAAGGTTTTTTTGAAAAATCAGTACCAACTCTTGCATCTACCTATGCTATTCATCAAGAATTTAAGAAACAATCTCTGAATATACCAATCATGAGTGCCTCTGGATTAAGCCAAGTAACTTGTCCACTAGCAATATCCTCTGGAGCCTCAGCAGTTGGCGTTGGATCGGTGGTGAATAAATTAGATGATTTAATATCAATGATTGCGGTTGTTAGGGGCTTAAAAGAATCTTTGAAAAATTCAATAATTGGAGAAAAAATTTCTTAGTATAGCATCATCCTTTAGCTACTAGCTTGATGAACAACTATAAGCTTCAAGCTCCTTACGAACCAAATGGAGATCAACCAGAAGCTATTAAAAAATTAGTTAAAGGCGTAAATAATGGTAAACAGTTTCAGACTCTTTTAGGAGCTACTGGAACTGGAAAAACATTCACCATTGCCAATGTAATTCAACAAACAGGAAGGCCAGCACTTGTTTTAGCCCATAACAAAACGTTGGCTGCACAACTATGTAATGAATTAAGGGAATTTTTTCCAAAAAATGCTGTTGAGTACTTCATTTCTTACTACGATTATTATCAACCTGAAGCTTATGTACCTGTAAGTGATACTTATATAGCCAAAACTGCTTCAATTAATGAAGAAATAGATATGCTTAGGCATTCTGCAACACGCTCATTATTTGAAAGAAAAGATGTAATTGTTGTAGCCTCAATAAGTTGTATTTATGGTCTTGGTATACCGAGTGAGTATTTAAAAGCTGCAGTTAAATTTGAAGTGGGAAAATCAATAAATCTACGTTCTTCTTTGAGGTCTCTTGTTGAAAACCAATATACTAGAAATGATATTGAAATTACTAGAGGTAGATTCAGAATTAAAGGTGATGTTTTAGAAATCGGTCCAGCTTATGAAGATAGATTAATAAGAATTGAGTTATTTGGTGATGAAGTCGAGGCTATTAGATATGTTGACCCTACTACAGGAGAAATACTTGAAAGTTTGGAACAAGTTAGCGTTTACCCAGCGAAGCATTTTGTAACTCCAAAAGAAAGACTCGAGAGTGCAATAAGTGCAATTAGAAGTGAATTAAAAACTCAACTAGATAAATTTACATACGAAGGAAAATTATTAGAGGCTCAACGTCTAGAACAACGAACAAAATATGATTTAGAAATGCTTAAAGAGGTTGGTTATTGTAATGGAGTTGAGAATTATGCGCGTCATTTATCAGGTAGGGAGGAAGGTTCACCGCCAGAATGTTTAATAGATTACTTTCCCAAAGATTGGTTGTTGGTAGTTGATGAGAGTCATGTAACATGTCCTCAACTTCATGCGATGTACAACGGTGATCAATCAAGAAAAAAAGTTTTAATAGATCATGGTTTTAGATTGCCAAGTGCTGCAGATAATAGACCTTTAAAATGTGAAGAGTTTTGGGAAAAATCAAAACAGACATTATTTATAAGTGCAACCCCCGGTCAATGGGAATTAGATCAATGTGATGGTGAATTTATTGAGCAAGTTATAAGACCAACTGGGGTATTAGACCCGGTAATTGATGTAAGACCTAGTGAAGGCCAAATAGAAGATCTGTTATCTGAAATAAGAATTCGAGCTGAAAAGAATCAAAGAGTGCTTGTGACAACACTTACTAAGAGAATGGCTGAAGATCTAACTGATTTTTTATCTGAAAATAAAGTAAGAGTTAGATATTTGCATTCCGAAATTCATTCAATTGAAAGAATTGAAATTATTCAAGACCTTAGAATGGGCGAATATGATGTTTTGGTAGGAGTTAATTTATTAAGAGAGGGACTAGATCTTCCAGAAGTATCCTTAGTCGCCATTTTAGATGCTGATAAAGAAGGTTTTCTGAGGGCAGAAAGGTCATTGATTCAAACAATAGGAAGAGCTGCCAGACATGTTGAAGGTGTTGCTTTGCTTTATGCAGATAACTTCACAGATTCAATGAAAAGAGCAATATCTGAAACTGATAGAAGAAGAACTATTCAAAAAAAATATAACCAAGTCAATGGTATTACTCCAAAACCTGCAGGCAAAAAAATAGAAAATTCAATATTATCTTTTCTAGAACTTTCCAGAAAACTTGATGCTGGTGGTTTATCTAAAGATTTAATAAATATAGTTAATAACAAAACTGACGCAATTCTCAGTTCCAGTGATAATCAATGTTTGCTCGAAGAATTGCCTGACTTAATAGAAAAGTTAGAAATTAAAATGAAGGACGCTGCAAAAGAGTTAAATTTTGAAGAAGCAGCAAATTTGAGGGATAGAATCAAAAAATTAAGACAAAAATTGGCAAGAAATAATTAAAAAGAACTTATTTTTCTAATTCGAAATGATTATGAATCGCATTAACTGCTTTGTCACAATCTTTTTCTAAGACAATACATGAAGTCCTAATTTCACTAGTGGCAATCATTTCAATATTGATATTTTGGTCAGCCAATGCTCTAAATATTTTTCCAGCCGTCCCAACCTTAAATGCCATTCCTGCTCCTACAGTACTTACCTTTGCTATAGCAGGGCCATCTTCAATGTATGATCCGGGTAATTTTCTTGTTAAGGCCTCAAAAACTAAGTTAGCTTTTTCTCTATCTTGTTTATTCATTGTAAGACTAATATCTTTAGTTTTTAAAGTGGAAATTCTTTCAGACTGAAC
>CACNMX010000039.1 GCA_902621675.1 uncultured Prochlorococcus sp.
CTGATTGCAGGATCTTTTTTTTGATTGCAATAGTTGCCAATGTTCTTAATTCGGATGTTTTCAAATCAGAAGGAAGTAAATCATCGACGAATTCATTAAGACTAGATTTTAGTTCGAGAGAAAAGCTGTTATTAACTATATTTAATTCTATAGCTGAGTTGGGATTAGAGTATTTATTTTTTAGATCTTTAATTGCATCATTTATTGAGTTTATATCAGAATTAGTAATTTCTGAAAGATCCTTTTTTGTTATTGGTCTGCCTTTTAAATATAGAACAGCTTCAACTTTAGTAACTAGATCTATATCAGATGTTGGTGTGGTATTTAGATCAGATTGATTGATTTTAATTACCGAAATCTTTCCTAATTTACCTTAAATTTAATCTGATGCACCAAGGAATAATTTATATGTATCGTTTTGGGTTTCATCCCAAAATTTATAGCCTAGAATTCTTACAAATTTATTCCACTCTAAAATCTCATTTTTATGGATTAAAACTCCAATAACAATTTTCCCGACATCAGCTCCATAATTCCTATAGTGAAATACGCTTATAGACCAATTAGATTTCATATTATTTAAGAAGTTTATTAATGCGCCGGGTCTTTCAGGAAACTCAAATCTGTATAAAAGTTCAATAAAGTTTCTATATTCCATCTCTTTGAAATCCCTTGGTAATCTTCCACCTACCATATGTCTGAGATGATTTTTAGATAATTCATCATCACTTATATCAATAAATGAGTACTCAGAATTTCTAAATACATTTAATAAATTTTTTTTATCATTCAAACCATAGACTTGAACCCCTACAAAGATTTGTGCATTCTTAGAATTCGACATCCTATAGCTAAATTCAGTTAAATTTCTATTATCAAGTAACTTACAAAAATCAATTAGACTACCAGCACGTTCAGGAATTTCAACAGCCATCATTACTTCTTTACACTCACCAAGTTCTGCTCTTTCTGCTACAAATCTAAGCCTCTCAAAATTCATATTTGCACCACATGCAATCGCAACCATTTTTCTATTTGAATGATTCGAATTTAAAATATCTTTTTTCATTCCCGCAATTGATAAAGCACCTGCGGGCTCTAGTATTGATCTAGTATCCTCAAAAACATCTTTTATAGCAGCACAGATTTCGTCAGTACTAACCCTAATCATCTTATCTATATATTTTCTACCAATATCAAAAGTATTTTTACCAATTTTTTTAACCGCCACTCCATCTGCAAATTGACCTACAGAAGATAGTTCCACAATTTTTTCTTCTTCCAAAGATTTCGTCATAGCGTCAGCATCTTCTGGTTCTACTCCAATTATTTTTACTTCAGGCCATATTTTTTTAACGTATAAGGATATTCCTGATATCAATCCCCCACCACCTACAGCAATATAAATTGCGTAAGGTTTGTCCTTAAGCTGCTGTTCAAGTTCTATAGCTATAGTTCCTTGACCTGCTATTACTTCTGGATCATCAAAGGGATGAATAAAGCATAAATTTCTTTCTTGGCTAATCCTTATTGCTTCTTTGTAAGTTTCATCATAATTATCACCAAATAATATAACTTTTGCCTTTAAATTTTTTACTGCATTAACTTTTACTAAAGGTGTGGTAATAGGCATTAATATGGTTGCTTTGCAATTTAACTTAAGGGCACTAAGTGCAACCCCTTGAGCATGATTACCAGCACTAGAAGTAATTACTCCCTGAGCAAGCTGTGAACTATTGAGCTTACTCATTTTGTTATATGCACCTCTTATTTTGAATGAAAATACATCCTGAAGATCTTCTCTTTTAAGAAAAACTTCATTATTAAGTGTATTACTTAAATTATGAGCTTTCTCTAGGGGCGTTTTTTTTGCTACTTCATAGACTTTAGCTTGAAGTATTTTTTCAAAATAATCATTCATATATATATTTTTAGCATTAATTATTAATCTAATAAAACATTACATGATCTATTTCCAAAAAAATACTCATTTTGCACCTCGACGTTTTAGATTATATAGATACCAATTTTTGTTAAATGCTTTTAAGTGAGTTAAGTCATCCAAATCAACTTCATGGCTTAACAGTTTCACAATTAGAAGAAATTGCTTGTCAAATTAGAGAAAGACACCTTCAAGTAGTATCTACTAGCGGTGGACATCTTGGCCCTGGTTTAGGTGTAGTTGAGCTTACCTTAGCTTTATATCAAACTCTTGATCTAGATTTTGACAAAGTTGTTTGGGATGTAGGACATCAAGGTTATCCTCATAAATTAATAACAGGACGTTTCAGTCAATTTGATTCCCTTAGACAACAAAATGGAGTAGCTGGATATCTAAAAAGAAGTGAAAGTAAATTTGATCATTTTGGTGCTGGACATGCAAGTACTTCTATTTCTGCTGCTTTAGGAATGGCAATAGCAAGAGATAGAAAAGGTGAAAATTATAAATGTGTCGCTGTTATTGGAGATGGAGCACTAACTGGAGGAATGGCATTAGAAGCCATTAATCATGCAGGTCACCTACCAAATACCCCTTTAGTTGTGGTACTGAACGATAATGACATGTCTATTTCACCTCCGGTTGGAGCCCTGTCATCTTATTTAAATAAGGTAAGAGTAAGTCCACCATTGCAATTTTTATCAGATAGTGTTCAAGAAAGTGTAAAAAATATTCCCTTAATTGGAAAGGATATCCCAGAAGAACTCAAAAACATTAAAGGAAGCGTTAGACGACTATCTGTGCCTAAAGTTGGAGCTGTTTTTGAAGAACTTGGATTTACATATATGGGTCCAATTGATGGTCATGATATTGGTAACTTAATTAAGACCTTTAACGCTGCCCATAAACTTAAAAGACCAGTACTTGTTCATGTTGTCACAACAAAAGGGAAGGGTTACCCATATGCAGAAGCTGATCAAGTTGGATATCATGCACAGTCTGCATTTGATCTTACAACTGGGAAATCTATTCCATCAAAGAAACCTAAACCTGTCAGTTATAGCAAAATATTCGGTCAAACCTTATTAAAAATATGTGAGCAAGATAGCAAAGTCGTTGGTATTACAGCTGCAATGGCTACAGGTACTGGTTTAGATATATTGCAAAAAAATATTCCTGATCAATATATCGATGTAGGAATAGCAGAACAACATGCAGTTACTCTTGCGGCAGGAATGTCTTGCGATGGTCTTAAACCTGTTGTAGCTATTTATAGCACTTTTCTTCAACGTGCTTTCGATCAATTAATTCATGATGTAGGGATACAAAATTTACCTGTATCATTCGTACTTGATAGAGCTGGGATCGTTGGAGCTGACGGTCCTACTCACCAAGGTCAGTACGATATCAGTTATATGAGATCTATACCTAATTTTGTATTGATGGCTCCAAAGGATGAGTCAGAATTACAGAGAATGTTAATAACTTCAATAAACCATAATGGTCCTACAGCTCTAAGAATACCCAGGGGCTCTGGATTAGGAGTGGCTGTAATGGATGAAGGTTGGGAACCTTTGAAAATAGGCGAAGCCGAAATACTTGAAGAAGGAGAAGATATTTTAATTATTGCTTATGGTTCAATGGTCGCATCAGCTATCGAAACAGCAAAGATCTTAAAAAATATGGATATTAATGCATGCATTGTTAAC
>CACNMX010000040.1 GCA_902621675.1 uncultured Prochlorococcus sp.
TTTGAACCATTCTCCTTAAGGAAGTTTCAATATTTCTTAGATAATCAAATCTCACAAAATGTATTTAGAGCGAAAGGAATATTATGGTTTATGGAAAGTGATAGAAAACACATTTTTCACCTATCTGGAAAACGTTTTTCTCTAGATGATGAAGAATGGACCAAAGAAAAATCCAACAAGATAGTATTAATTGGTAAGAACTTAGATCATCAAACTATTAAGAATCAACTTTCATCATGTAGATTTAGTACAGATTAGTGTTTACATATTAGGATTTAATTAATTTTTGAAAATACTTATTAAAGGATTAAAAAAAGCATTAACCGAATTAAAACTTTTTTATTTTACTTCGTTTATTGTAGCCATTTTAGTAATCATTCCAATTGCCAATTTTCTTTTTGAAGGAGTCCAATATGTTGTAAGTGGCAAATTTTCTTTAGGCATTGCTGGAGGAGAAGAGGTATTAGAAACTTTAAAAGTTTTAGTACTAACAAGTTTTTTTGGAGGAGGATTAGGTACCTTAAATGGATGGTTACTTTCAAATTGTGATTTTAAGTTCAGAAAAGTTCTCCGTATTTGTCAGCTCATTCCACTAGCTGCCCCAGCATACCTAATAACAGCTGTTTTGCAGGATTTAGGAAGTATTTTTGGGTATCAGGTAACCGGTTTATGGTGGGGGGTATTAATACTTTCAATTTCTACTTATCCATATGTATTCATTCTTGCTAACGAAAGTTTTAATAAATTTGGAGTTAATCAAATCAATGCTAGTAGAGGATTAGGAATTGGGCCATGGAGGAGCTTCTTTAAAATCGCTTTTCCAATGGCGTTACCAGCACTAACAACAGGAATAAGTTTAATGTGTATGGAAGTAATGAATGAGTTAGGTACGTTTTCATTATTAAATATTCCAAGTATTTCTACAGGTATAGCCGAAAATTGGATAATTGAGGGTAATCCAAAAAGTGCTATTGGACTATCTTTGGTAGCTTTATTAATAATTTTTACTTTAATTATTTTTGAAAAATTTTCGAGAAGAAAATCAAAGAGGTGGAGTGAAAATCCTGCATCAAAAGATTCTCAAGGGTGGGAATTAACAAAAACAAGAGCTCTTTTAGCAATAACAATATCTTTATTTCCTCCGATTTTCTCTCTTGGAATTCCATGTTTTTGGGTTCTGCTCAATATCGATCAAATTCATAAAGGTTTATCTGCAGAATTACTTACAATATCATTCAGGACGGTAAGTTTAGGATTTTTTACTGCATTAATAACGATGTTATTCTCCTTGATAATTTCTCTAGCAAGACGTCCAAATAAAAGCTTATTACTAGGACTAATAACAAACCTTGCGGGAATAGGTTATGCAATTCCAGGCACTGTATTAGCTTTATCTTTAATAAGCATTTCTTCTCCAAAATTGAATTTTATTGCTATTTGTTTACTAATTTGGGGTTATCTTGTTCGATTTCTAACTATTTCTAAGGGTTCTATTGATTCAAGTCTTGAGAGAATTTCTCCTAGTTTAGATGAAGCTGCACTTGGACTAGGAGAGAATTGGTCGGGAATCATCAAAAGAATTCATCTACCTCTTCTTCAGGGACCAATATTCGTAGGATCACTTTTAGTTTTTGTAGACACGATAAAAGAATTGCCAATGACCTTTATTTTGAGACCATTTGATTTTGATACATTATCTGTGAGGATATTTCAATATGCTGGAGATGAACGAATGGTAGAGGCAATATTACCAGCTATCCTTATCATGACTTTAGGCCTTATTGCTTCAATTACATTGATACCAAGTTTAGAGAAAAAAAACTAAATTCTTTTGTACAATTTTCTTATTAAGAAAGGTAGGCTTAAAAACAAATCTGCCGAGGTAGATATAACCCTAAAATAAATTAAACTAATGATAATTATATTTTGAGGAATACCTTTGCCTACAAGTAAAAGGAAGCAAGCCTCAAAAACGCCAACTCCTCCTGGAGCTGCTGGGACTACCAAGCCTAAAGACCATGACAAAGAAAAGATTACCAATAAAAATATAATGTTCAGATTATTACTCGCATAAAAAGTATTTAAGCAAATATAAAACCCAATAAATTTAGATAAAACAAATCCAATTTCAAGAAATAAAGCTCTAGTAGGGAAAAATGAAATTATATTTATTCTCTCTTCAAATTGGTCCTTTGAATTTGGAAGTCTCAAGACCTCAAATACTTTTCCCTTAAGAGCCCCTAATCTTTTTAATATCAGAAAAATAAATTTCCTATTTAGGAATACCAAAGGAACAAATATAAAAATATAAAATGGTGAAAAAATCAATCCCATCGATGCCAAGATAAAAGATCCACTCAACATAAAATAAGGTTCTATAAGTGTCGAATACAAAGCAATCTGAAGATTACTTATTTTTTTTATAAAATTAAATCTTTCTACAAAATGCCAAACCCCTCCTGGAACGTATTTAAGAATATTGGTTAAAACATAAAAAGAGACTAGATTATTATTTTTAAATTCATTCCCAAACCATCTAACAATATATTTCCATGCATAAGCGTTAAGGTAAATGCTTAAAATACAAAATAAAAATGATAAAAATAGATTAATTCCATTTCTTTCTAAATTGAACTCAAAAGAAATTTGATCAATATTATTAAAAAAATAGAAACAAAAATAGGACAAGCTTGTAATAAAGAAAATACTCTTTAAACAACCAAAATTAATTTTTTTAAGCATTTTAAGATATAGTTTATTACTTGAGTTAAATCTCATTTCCAGTTTTCAAATGCTTTAAATTTTTTGCTTGATTCTTTTATTATTTTTCTTATTTCATGCGTTGATATTTTATGCTTTAATTGTAATCTCAAAACCTCATCATTTTCTGGTTTCATAATTATTGATCCATCTGGTTTCAAAGTTTGTTTAACTTTTATATTTCCAAAAGTCGTTGAGCATTCTCCTCTGCGTCTAAGTAATATCCACCTAGATTGGGTCCTTTCACGAACTCCAATAGTGTTGGAATAATCAAACCATAATCTCCTAAAAAACTCTTTTTTCTCTATAGGCAAGATTACTTGAATAGAGAATCCAATTCTATTTTTTTTCATATTGATAGCCTGATAGCAAACGTCGTAAGCTCCCTCAATTCTTAGTTTCTCCACAAAATTAGATATATCTTCGGGCGTTTGGTCATCAATCCATGCTTCTTGAATAGATATCTCTTCACACTTTGGACTAATTTGTTCGTTATTGTTAATAGAAAAATCCTCAAATGAAGTAATTTTATAAACTCTTACCAAATTAGGGAATTTAAACTTTAGATTACCAATGCCAACTCCATAAGAATTAATAGAATATTTTGAGGGAGGTTCCAGGTAGTCGACTAAATT
>CACNMX010000041.1 GCA_902621675.1 uncultured Prochlorococcus sp.
CTAACTGATTTAGGTGCTGTGAAGGATATTAATAATCCATCTAAATGGTATCTGTTACTTTCTAATTGGAATGCAACTATTATTTTTGAACAAGAAGATTTAAGTGTTTTATGGGAAAGTAAAGGACAAGAAATTAAAAGGCTATTTTCTTACTGCATAAATATAGAAGATGTGGAAAATGCAATACTGCAGGGACCTTAAATTTCTATCTAAAGATTGTCTAAGATTTGCCTTATTATCCAGTAACTTTTTTCTAATTGATCATCTGTTATACAAAGAGGGGGCAAGAGGTAAATAACATTCCCAAGGGGCCTAATGAATAAACCTTGCTCCATTGCAAGACTCTTTATTTCTTTCCCAATATTATTGAAATAACCTTTTTTGTTCCCAATATCTAAATCGAAGGCAGCAATTGTGCCTGATACCCTTACCTTTTTTATATAAGGTAAGTTTTGAAATTTAATTAAATGAGATAAATGTTTTTCTTCAAATGAAAGGTATTTTTGTGGTTCTTTTTCTAATAAATCAAGGCTAGCGTTTGCTGCAGCACAACCTAAAGGATTAGCAGTAAAGCTATGTCCATGCCAAAAAGTTTTTCTTGGAGAATCATCAATAAAGGATTGAAAAATTTTTTCTTTACATAAAGTTATTCCCATTGGTAAAAACCCACCAGTTAAACCTTTTGAAATACTTATTAAATCAGGAATTATTTTTGCTTTTTGAAATGCAAAAAGGCTTCCACATCTTCCAAAGCCAGTTAATACTTCATCGGCAATTAACAAAGAATTATTATTTTTTATAATTTCTGAAACTTTTTTTATAAACTCAGGCCTAACCATATTCATCCCTCCTGCTCCTTGAACAAGTGGCTCAAGGATTACTGCAACTGTTGGAGTTTGAAGTAAAGTTTCTAATATTTGGATCGCCTCATTTTCTTTATTTTCTACTTCTTCATCGTTCATCCAAGTTGAAGGCCATGGGACTCTTTTAACTGGGAACATGAGATTATCGAAATTTTCATTGAAAATATTTCTTTCACCTAAAGCCATTGCTCCAAATGTATCACCATGATAGGCGCCATCAAAAGCTACTATTTGAGTTCTTGTCTCTCCTCTATTTTGCCATGATTGGAAGGCAATTTTTAAAGCGACTTCCACTGCAGTAGAACCGTTATCAGAAAAGAATAATCTTTCTAGTTTTGTTAATTCACTAAGTCTTTCCGCTAATTTTTTTGCCTGTGGATGTAAGAAATCAGCAAATATAACTTGCTCAAGTTTTTTTGATTGATTGAAAATGGCATCCGCAATGTATTGGTTACTATGTCCATGAAGAGTTACCCACCAACTACTAATTGCATCTATTAGCTCTTTCTCAGGATTTTTAGTAAATAGCAGGGCATCTTTACCATGAGTTACTTCTATTTGCGGTTTGCTGTTATTGATTTGTGTAAAGGGTGGCCAAATATTTGGATGCCAATCTTGATTTAGAGATTTTGAATCCAAAGATTTCATTTAACTTATTTTTGAGTTTAATAGTGAGATCAATTTATTCTTAATTTCTAGCTCTTCCCATAGTATATCTAAATTATTTGAGTTCATTTTTTTGATGTAAGGAAATTCAGTAATTAAGGGAATACCACTAAAATCAACTAGAGTTTTTGGATTATCTAGGTGTTTTTCGCCATTGACTACTAAACCTAAAATCTCAATATTTCTTCGTTTTAAAGCCTCAATACTTAGCAGGGTATGGTTGAGAGTTCCAAGTGAGCTCTTACATACAAGTATTACCGGAAGATTCCATTGTTTTATTTGATCTATTTGCAAAAAATTGCGTGTTATTGGGACCATTAATCCACCTGCAGTTTCTACAATTAATGAGCCTTGCACTTTTGGCAATCTCAACTTGTCAAAGTTAATAGTCTTTTGATCTATTTCAGCAGCCCAATGAGGAGATAGAGGTTTTGTAAAGACATAAGCTTCTTTTATTATTTTCTCTTTACTTACTTGTGCAAGTTTTTCAACAGTTTGACTATCAGTTTGCGATTCAATACCGCTTTGTATAGGCTTCCAATAAAAGGAATTTAATCCTTTAACGAAAAAAGAGCTTATTAAAGTTTTTCCAATATCAGTATCTGTTCCACAAATTATAAATTTGAAAACACTATCCTGACTTTTCATAATTTCTTTATGATTTGAATCTCAATTTGCCATGAAAGGTTGACTGTATTATTGTAATTCTTTGGCCAAAACTTTTGAATTTTTTTTAACTCCTTCACTGTTTTGTGTTTACAATTTGTTGATTGCGCCCCTACATTTTTAATGCTTCTAAAAAGCTTATATACATCTTCAAAATTTTCAAGATAATTAAACTTTTCTGAATAATGAATTTCAGTTGATTTGAAATCTTTTAATAATTCTTTAGAGCAAAGAAAATTAAGACCACTATATTCAATATCAATTTTTCTACAAGTATCTTTCCATTCAGGAAAACAATTTTTTGTTGGATAAGAAATGATTAAAAAACCTCCAGATTTTAATTTACTAAACCAATTTTGTATTATCTTTTCTGGCTTGTTTAACCAATGGATGCAAAAGTTAGATGTTAATAGAGAACAGTTATTGATTTCAGGGGGTAAATCATTATTCAAATCCCATAAAATTTTTTTACTAGATAATTTATTCTCAATAAGCATTTTTTTGCTGAAATCAATTCTGGCTACTTTTTGGGAAGAAAAATTTTTTTCTATTTCATCTGCTAATAGTCCTGGTCCTGATCCAAGATCTATCCATTCACCTTTTTTTTGGGGATTTAATTCTTTGATAAATTGAACAATCTTTTTTGCAAAAAATTTCTGAATATTTGAATGCTCTAAATACCGATATGCAGCATCATTGAAATTATTTTTTATTTTCTCATTCCACTTTTTACTATCCATTTTC
>CACNMX010000042.1 GCA_902621675.1 uncultured Prochlorococcus sp.
GTCCGATAAATAGATTAATTAGTCAAATCATTAAACCTTTGAATAACGAAATAAAAGAACTATCTGCGGATCCATATGATGAAGAACTAATGGAAAATTTTTGCAGTTATATTATTCTTTCACAAAAGAAAATAGAAAAAGTTGAAAAAATTTATAACAAACAAATAGTTCCAAAGTCTATTTCAGCTTTAGGCCTCGATCTTTATCATTGTTTTTCACAAGTTAAAGATGCACTATCAGAATTTGATAGATATACGCAAGGATACGTAGATAATTACTTATTTGATGGCAAAGAAATGATCAAAGAAGCAAAAAGAATACAATCAAAGATGTCTATAGAGAAAAAAAATAAAAACTTTTAGATATAAAAATTTTATTGAGTATATTCTTTAAGTTGATCTAATTTCAACCAAACATCTGGAACAGGTCTGCGCCATCGAACCTGAGCATATTCGTCTTTGACTGAAAGAATCTCTCCAGGACCTTCAAAGACATAATTAGGTAGATCATCATCATTGGCTAGCGCTTCGATACTTTTTATATAATTATCTCTATCTATAAAAACTAAGCTTCCTTTCTTGAGAGGTTTCTTTGGAATAGAATCTGTCATAATAAATTCAAGAAAGTTATTTGAACTACATTATACAAAAACTTGTTTGAAAACTATTGAAAAAAATTTATACCGGAATAATAATTACAAACGTCTAAAAAATTTAATAGCCTTAAATGATAAACATTTATAAGATATGCGTCTTTTACTACTTGGCTGCACTGGATTTGTTGGTAAAGAATTAGTACCAACACTACTCAATAAAAATCATGAAATATACATTGTAAGTAGAAAACCCATTAGTAAATTAAAGCTTGATTTAGATTTCAATAAGTTTAAATTTTTTCAAATAGATTTATCAAAAGAAAAAAACTGGAATAACGAAAATCTTCTAAATATTTTAAGAGAGACAGATGGAATTATTAACTTGATGGGAGAACCCATAGCAGAAAAAAAATGGACTTCTGAACAAAAACAGGAGATTGAAAATAGTCGTATTAACACCACGAAATTTATGATGAAGACCCTTAAAGATTTAAAAATAAACCCAAAAGTCATTATAAATGGATCTGCTATAGGTTATTACGGTACAAGTTTGTCTAGTGAATTCACTGAAAATAGTCCTGGAGGAAAAGACTTTTTATCTAATCTTTGCAAAAAATGGGAAGCGGTCGCCGCTGAAAAACCATTTTTCTCAAGGTTAGTTATTTTTAGAATTGGAATTGTTCTAGAGAAAGATGGAGGAGCATTAGGAAAAATGCTCCCTATATTTAAAGTTGGATTAGGTGGACCAATTGGAGATGGTAAGCAATGGATGAGTTGGATTCATAGAACTGATTTATGTGCATTAATTATTCAAGCATTAGTTGATAAAAAGTATTCGGGAGTATTTAATGCTGTTGCACCAAATCCAGTATTAATGAAAGAATTTTCTCAGACTTTAGGCAAATGTCTTAATAGACCTAATTTACTTCCAGTGCCTGGAGCGGTTTTAAAAATATTGTTAGGAGATGGAGCGAAAGTTGTTTTAGAAGGACAAAAAGTAATTAGCAGTAAAATCAAAAATTATAATTTTAAATATCCTCTTCTTGAGAAAGCAATTTACGCCTCCACCAAGAATTAATACCGTTTACTAAAGCACCAATAATAAGAATTGTTATCAATGGAACTACAAGAGGATTCCAAGCTATCTGAATAAAATTAATAAAAATAAATATCCCATTAAATTGCATGATGATTGCAAAAATAAAAAATATTGCAAAAAAAATGACTGTAAATAAATTTATTAATAACAAATTATCGATAATTTGTTTTAACTTATTTTGATTATTCTCCTTAGTCATTTTTTATAACAATATTCATATCATCAACCATTTTAAGACAAGCTTTGTTTTCACCCAGTCTTTTTTTAGCATTTTCATTACATGAGATCATAAACTTCTTATTTAGCTGTATAAGGTATATTATTTTTATGATCAATTTAATTGTCTGATTGATTTGATCATTTTTATCTTTAAAATTACTGGCACAAAAAACATATTTCCCAAGTAAACGTCTTTGCGCTTCTGCAAAAGTTTTTGTAAATTGTGGACCTTTACCTTCAATCTGAATAACCGGTTTTCCTAATCCAATCGCTTGCTCTGCTGCTGTTCCTGCCATGCTAATACAGCATCTACTTTTCAATAATATTTTGTCAAAATTATTCCAATATATATTCACTTCTAAAAATTTATATTGGAATTTCAAGAGATTATTATCTTTTATATTTTCTATTTTTAACCATCCTCTTTTTTGACATATCTCCTTTATTTTGGATGAAGATAGAGCATTAACTATTGCAAAATTAAACTGAATTTTTTGAAAATATCTTAAATCTGACAATGCCTCTAATACCTCCAAAATCAAAACAAAATTATCTAAAATCTCAGGGAATCTACTTCCTGGGAATAATCCAATACTAAATTCATCTTTATTTAATTCTTCGTTTCTAGGAAAAAACTTATCCATAAATGGGTTGCCTAAAAAAGACACTTTCTTTTTTAACTGCAAAGTTAAATCATTAGCTGTAAGGGAATCTCTTGTATATATTTTTTTTGCTTTTTGCGAGAGCAAGAAAAATTTAGAAGGCCA
>CACNMX010000043.1 GCA_902621675.1 uncultured Prochlorococcus sp.
TGATCGTGGCCCAAAGTTTAGTTTATACGAATAAAAAAGAGAATTTTCTAGATTTTAATGGTGAAGAGCACCCGATATCGATTCAATTTGGCGGGGACAATCCTAAAATCCTTAAAGAGGCAGCCCGGATGGCGCAGGATTGGGGTTATGACGAAATAAACTTTAATGTTGGTTGTCCGAGTCCAAGGGTCTGTTCAGGAAATTTTGGCGCTTCACTTATGAAAGACCCTGAAAAAGTAGCAAAATGTATAGAAACCTTAAAAAATAATTGCAATTTACCAGTCACAATCAAACACAGAATAGGTGTAGACAATGATGATAGTTTCTTTAACTTGAATAATTTCGTAAGAATTATCGCAAATGCAGGTGCAGACAGATTTACCGTACATGCAAGGAAAGCCATATTAAAAGGTCTAAATCCAAAACAAAACAGGACCATACCGCCACTAAATTATGGTGTAGTAAAAAAATTGAAGAAATTAAATCCAAATTTATTAATAGAAATTAATGGGGGTCTAACAAATATCGATGAATCATTAAAAGCCTTAAATGACTTTGATGGGGTCATGATTGGACGATCAATATATAAACATCCCTTAAGATGGTCTGAAATTGATCAAAAGATTTATGGAAATAAAAACAAAAAGCCCAAATCTGCTTCAGACATTATATTCTCATTAATTCCATACATAGAAGTACATTTAAGTAATGGAGGAAAATCTTGGGATATTTGTAAACATCTTATAAACTTAGTTGAAGGTATACCAAAAGCTAAAATTTGGAGAAATCAAATTTCAAATAAATCTATAAAAAAAGAATTAAGTATTGAAGAACTATTTAAATTAACTACAACACTTAAAGAAATGGGTTATTAATTTGTCTCGTTTGCGGCATTGCTCTCGTTAGAAACTCTCCTTTTTCTTCTACTCCTACCACTTTCATATTCAGAGTTTTCAGAAGAATTTCCATAACTTCTGTCTTCCCAACCTTCTGCTCCAGAAGATTTATTAATGTAAGAGTTATTAGATCCGTTATTACTTCCACCATAGCCACCATTGTTATTACCTCCACCGTAGCCACCACCGTAGCCACCACCGTAGCCACCATTGTTATTGCCCCCACCGTAGCCACCGCCTCTGCCTCCTCTACGAGGTCCTCCTGAACTTCTTGGCTCAGCTTTATTAATTCTTAATGGCCTACCCATAAGTTCCTTACCTTGCAAACCATCAATAGCTGTTAACTCAATCGCTTCATCTGCCATTTCAATAAATGCAAATCCTCTTTTCCTTCCAGTATCTCTCTCCAAAGGAAGAGAACAATTTAAAACCTCACCAAAAGGGGCAAATAATTGTACTACATCTTCGCGCTCTGCGCGGAACGGCAAATTGCCAACAAAAATACTCACTTTAAACTCAACAAAAAAAATTACCTTATAAAAAAACTACTATGAGTAGTCCCATAATGTTGCCTTTTTATTCTACTTCAAAGCATACCATTGTTGTAAAAAAAATAATTTAGATTTAAAGTAACAATTTTTTTTGCCAATTATTTACCTCTTTTTCTACCTGAACAAAACCTGTACCACCTTCACTATTTCTTGATTTAACCACATTAAAAGGCTTAAGATCTAGAAAAACATCCTCATCAAATTTAGGATGAAATTTTTTCAATTCATCAATTTTGAGATTTTTAAATAACATTTTTCTCTCCAAGCAATATTTGACTATTTCACCAACAACTTGATAGGCAGTCCTAAAAGGAACGTCTTTACCAACTAAATAATCTGCCAAATCAGTAGCATTAGAAAAGTCATTTTCTACAGAATCAGATAGAGTTTGAATATTAAATTCAATACCCTGATTAATTAGAATAGTCATTGCTTTAATACAAGAAGATATTGTTTCTGCAGTATCAAATATTGGCTCTTTATCCTCCTGAAAATCCTTATTGTATGAAAGTGGTACCCCTTTGACCATCGTTAACAATGCCTGGAGATGTCCATATACTCTTCCTGTCTTACCTCTTATCAATTCTGGAACATCAGGATTTTTCTTCTGCGGCATTAAGCTACTTCCTGTGGCACATTTATCTGTTAATTTTGCAAAAGAAAATTCATCAGTTACCCATAAAATTATTTCCTCTGAAATTTTACTTAAATGAGACATCAACAAGGCAGATGCAGAAACAAACTCTATACAAAAATCTCTATCACTAACTGCATCAATACTATTTTTATAAATCTTTTCAAAGCCCAATTCTTCAGCTGTGAAGTGCCTATCTATTTTTATTTTTGTTCCAGCTAATGCTGCAGCTCCCAACGGAGAAGTATTAACTCTTGAGCGTACTTCTTTGAACCTTTCACGGTCTCTTTGAAGCATTTCTATATAAGCCAATAAATGATGAGCCAAAGATAATGGCTGAGCTCTTTGCATGTGAGTATATCCAGGAATTAACGTATAAATATTGGATTTCGCAAGATTTAAAAAAGATTTTTGCAAATCGGTTATTAAAATTTCATTATTGTCAATCTCTTTTCTTAGCCACAATCTTAAATCTGTACCAACTTGATCATTTCTACTTCTACCTGTATGTAATTTCTTCCCAGTTTCACCAATTAAACTTATTAGCTTTTCTTCAATGCAATAGTGAATAT
>CACNMX010000044.1 GCA_902621675.1 uncultured Prochlorococcus sp.
AACTGTTGATCAAGTCTCAGTATTTTTTGGAAAAGAAATATTGAAAATTATTTCAGGGCGCGTATCTACAGAAGTTGATGCAAGACTGAGCTTTGACACCGAAGCTACGGTAGAAAAAGCGAGGAAATTGATCAATCTTTACAAAAATTTTGGAATTGAAAAAGAAAGAATTTTGATCAAGATTGCAGCAACTTGGGAGGGAATTAAGGCAGCTGAAATTTTGGAAAAAGAGGGTATTAAATGCAACTTAACTCTACTTTTTAACTTCTGCCAAGCGGTAACTTGTGCCAATGCAAAGATAACTCTAATTTCTCCGTTTGTTGGCCGTATATTAGATTGGCATAAAACAAAAACTGGTAAAACTAGTTTTGTTGGTGCTGAAGATCCTGGTGTTATTTCGGTTACGCAAATATACAAGTACTTTAAAGAAAAAGGATTCAAGACAGAAGTAATGGGAGCGAGTTTTAGAAATCTTGATGAAATAAAAGAATTAGCAGGTTGCGATCTTTTAACAATCGCACCAAAATTTCTTGAGGAACTGAAAAAAGAAAAAGGAGAGTTAGTTAGAAAATTAGATGTAAGTACCCAAATAAATAATTCTATTGACTACGAATTTGAAGAAAAAGACTTCAGATTAAGTATGTTAGAAGATCAAATGGCAAGTGAAAAGCTTAGTGAGGGTATTACTGGATTCAGTAAGGCTATAGAAGAATTGGAAGAGCTGCTACTTAAGAGATATTCAGAGATTAAAAATCATAAATTGATTTCTGCTAACTAAATTTAAGTTTAAATTTAAAAGAATTAAGCACCACTTTTTGTCAAAAGTCTTCTGATAACTCTTTTGGCAATATCTTCATAACTCATTTCTCCTGATAATATTTGAGCAATACGTTTAGGTGCTGTTTTTCTTTTGACACCTAATTGATATCCAGTTCTGGGAAATCTATAAAATACTTGGGCTATTCTCCTCCCCCAAGCCATTGATTTTCCCCAAATATTGTTTATTTTTTTTGTATAAATATTTAAATCTTCTTCTTTTCCTGAAAGGCACTGATCTATGTATTCTGCAGCATAAAAACTGCTAATTAAAGATGGTCTAATTCCTTCAGCTAAAAATGGATCACATAGAGATGCTGCATCTCCAACCGCTAAAACTTTGTCACCATTAATTGAGTGAAACCCATTCCATATTCTCAGTTTCTTACTAATTGTTTTATGAGGAAAATCATCAAAACCGAAACTTCTGATTACTTGTTTATTTATAGCCTGATTTTCTAAAGGACTATTATTTATAAAAGTACCTAAACCAATATTTAGGCTTTCTCTTAGGGGGAATGCCCATGCAAAACCATATTTTATAAATCCAAACTCAAATCTAACTGTATCTCTAGGTATTTCACCTAACCCTTTCAATCTTAATGAAAGTGTGTTTGCAAATTTCGGCTTTCTTGGCCCTAAATTGAAATGACCCGCCCATTTCGATTGGGACCCATCTGCAATCACAAGAAATTCTGTAATATATTTTATTTTGTTACTGCAAGTAATTTCCCATTTATCATTTTTTTTTATGATTTTTTCTATCAATAACGGTCTCATTATCTGAGCTCCATTACTCAAGGACGCATCAAGTAATAAGTGATCGAGCTTCTCTCTTTTAATAATCCAAAATGGGGATTCACCACTAAGATCAGCCGTTACATTATCTGAAGCCTTCCATCTGAATTCAACATTCTTAATTTTTGATTCTATGGAATCTTTTATATCTAAAGGAAGAAATCTTTGCATTGAAGACGCCATCCCGCCTGCACATGGTTTGTAATCTTCGAATTTTTCTTTTTCGATAATTAAAACTGAATATCCTTTCTTTGATAGGTTTAGAGCGGTGGAAGAGCCTGATAAACCTCCACCAATTATTACGACGTCAAATCCGATCAAACTTTTAGAATTTCCTTTTCTTTTTCAGACAATTTAGTTTCTATTAAGGCAATGTATTTATCAGTAATTTTCTGAATTTCAGATTGATTATCTCTCGATTCGTCAATTGAAATAAGACCATCTTTTTCGTCTTTTTTTTCTTTATCAACAGCATCTCTTCTGATATTTCTCAAAGCTACTTTCCCTTCCTCTGCATATTTAGAAGCTAATTTACAGAATTCTTTTCTTCTTTCCTCTGTTAAGGGAGGAACATTTATTCTAATTACTTTACCATCATTATTTGGAGTAATACCTAAATCACTCATGGAAATAGATTTCTCAATCGCTTGTAAACATGAAATATCAAATGGTTGTATTGAAATCGTTTGTGAATCAACAGTGCTTATTGTGGCAAGTGATTTAATTGGTGTTTCTGCTCCGTAATACTCAACACTTACTCTGTCTAGCAATGAAGCATTAGCTCTGCCTGTCCTAATTGTATTAAAGTTTCTTTGAGTTGCTT
>CACNMX010000045.1 GCA_902621675.1 uncultured Prochlorococcus sp.
TTTAATAGTTGATAAATATGAAAATTTCAATCCTTTTAATTGAAGACGATCGTGATATGCGTGATTTGGTGGCTAGGCATTTAGAACACTCTGGTTTCGATGTCCAAAAAGCTGAAGATGGAATTAAAGGACAAGCATTAGCTCTTCAATATTCACCAGATTTAATACTTTTGGATTTAATGCTACCAAGTGTTGATGGTTTAACTTTATGCCAGCGACTAAGAAGAGATGAGAGAACATCAAATATACCAATTTTGATGATAACTGCGTTAGGCGGCCTTAAAGATAAAGTTACTGGGTTTAATTCTGGAGCAGATGATTATATTACTAAACCATTCGATTTAGAAGAATTACATGTACGCATAAAAGCACTATTAAGAAGAACCAACAGAGCACAATTAAATTCTAGTAACCAGCAAGAAATATTAAATTATGGCCCGTTAACTCTTGTTCCGGAAAGATTTGAAGCTATGTGGTTTGAATCTCCTGTTAGATTAACTCATCTTGAATTTGAACTTCTTCATTGTCTTTTGCAGAGACATGGTCAAACTGTATCACCAGCATTAATCCTCAAAGAAGTATGGGGATATGAACCTGATGATGATATTGAGACAATAAGAGTTCATATTAGACACTTACGCACCAAACTTGAACCCGATCCACGCAAACCTATTTATATAAAGACTGTATATGGTGCTGGATATTGTCTAGAGTTACCTATTGGTACTCAAGTAGAAACTGCTAGGCAAGAGTTCATTCAAGCAAGAAATCCTGACTTGATAAATTCTGCAGTAGATTAATCTTAAATATCTTCCATTGAAATTTTTAAAAAAGCTATTTCCCATGCCAACCTTGGTTGAATGTTTTTTCTTAAGAGGTATTTTAAATTTTCAAGTTTTTTAATTAAACTGATATTTTTTGTTTTTCTCCACCAAATTGTTTGAATTAAATTTACTAAACAAATCTGTTGAGAAATTTCTAATTTTTCAGATATTGATTTAGATATTTCTAATATTTCTAGACTATTTTTAATTGGATAATCCAATTTACTTATAATTTCATCTGAAAAATTATTCCAAATTTCAATACTTCTCAATAATTGATTAGGAGATCCATTTGCAGAGTTTATTAAATCTTCAAATTTTAATTTTGTATTTATCATTAATTTAGAAGTATCTAAATATTCTTTTAAAATTGACTTTATTTGTTTACTAGAAATAGGTCGAAATCTGACAATTTGACATCTTGAGATGATCGTATCTAAGAGAAGGTTTAATTTAGATGTTATTAAAATAAAAATGCCGTTACTAGGTTCTTCTAAGGTTTTTAAAAGGCAATTTGAGGCTGCTTCGTTTAGGAGGTGTGCATCATTAATCAATACAATTTTTTTTTCTGAGTTTATTGATTTTTGACTAAAAAAAGTTTTGATATTACGTATTTGAGCAATTTTAATAACCTCAGATCCACTTTTTATTGTTTTTTCAAGATCGAAACTTCCTGAACTTTTTGTTGGCAAAAGAGAATCAGGTTCAATAATTAAAAAGTCAGGATGGTTATTGTTTGTAATTCTCTCTTCAACATTTTCGTTTGGTGAAGACTGTTTGAAAATCTCTTTTATAAATTGAAGAGCAGTTTGCTTTTTACCTAATCCTTCAGCCCCATAAAATATATAACCATTAGCCAATGATTTGTTTTTAATTATATTCTTAAGAAAGGTATTGGCTTCTTCATTCAAGAAAAAATTATTTTTTTTAAACTCAATCATTTTTATTTGAAAAATTGTTTAGCAAAGTCTCTTTTATTTGATTAGAAATAGTTTTGATATTTTGTGAAGCAGATATTACTTTCCAGTTTTTTTGTTTGGCAATTAGTTTGAAACCTTCATTTACTTTTTCTAAAAATCTAATACCTTCTGATTCTATTCTGTCTGGAATTTCATTTTTTCTTCGGAATATGCTCTCTTCTGGAGAAATTTCTAAGAAGAAAGTGAGATCTGGAGATACTCCTTGACAAACAATAGATTCAATATTTTTAATTATTTCTAAATTTATATTTCTTCCATAACCTTGATAAGCCAGTGTGGAATCAGAAAATCTATCACTTATTACCCAATCATTGTTATTTAAAGAAGGTGAGATAATTTTGGAAACGTGTTCAGCTCTATCAGCTGAATAAAGCAATAATTCTGCAAGAGATGAAGGCTTGTTATTTTCATTATTATCAAGAATCAGTCCTCTAAGTTTTT
>CACNMX010000046.1 GCA_902621675.1 uncultured Prochlorococcus sp.
ATTAGTTCTTTTCTTTTGCCGATTTTTATAGTTGCTGCTAAAGCTGCACCGCTGCTGATGCCAGATAAAAGGCCTTCTAATCTAGCTAATAAACGCCCATAATAAAATGCTTCATCGTCATCTATTTTTATAATTTCATCAATTAATTTAGTATTAAGAACTTTTGGTACGAAACCCGCTCCAATTCCTTGAATCGAATGAGATCCTGCTTTTTCTCCGGAAATCACAGCACTTTTTTTGGGCTCTACGGCATAAATTTTGCAATTTGGATTAACTTTTTTCAAAAAACGTGCACAACCAGTAATTGTTCCTCCTGTGCCTACTCCTGTAACTAGTCCATCTAAATTGTTATTGGATTGGGACCATATTTCTTGAGCCGTCGTTCTTTCATGAATATCTGGATTAGCAAAGTTTTCAAACTGATTAAATTGATAGCTATTTGTAATGGTTGAAGATAACTCATTAGCTAAATCTAAAGCTCCTTTCATTCCGTCTTTTCCTGGTGTTAGCTGTAATTCAGCTCCATATGCCCTCAACATTGCCCTTCTCTCGATACTCATCGTATCCGGCATAGTTAATATTAATTTATAGCCTTTTGCTGCAGCAACCATTGCTAATGCGATGCCAGTATTCCCACTAGTTGCTTCAATTAACGTTGTTTTATCTGGCGTTATCAATCCTTCTTCTTCAGCTTTACATAACATTGAATAAGCGATCCGATCTTTAACGGACGCTGATGGATTGAAACTTTCTAGTTTGGCTATTATTTCTGGATAACAATCAAAATACTTTTTGATTCGATTTAATTTAACTAATGGGGTATTGCCAACCAGTGAAGTTATATCATTTGCTATTTCCATGCAGTTATTTTTTAAAATGCAAATTAATTTCTCCTAATATTCATAATAATTGTATTTAAAGATCTTTTATATAATTTTCTCAAAAGAATTTAATTTAAATAACTTCCTGAGAAAAAATATTTAGTAATATAAAAGGAAGTTTTTATTATGATTATGTATTCATTAGAACTGAGTCTGAGATATTCACCTTTTCCACTTTCAATTCAGAAGAAAGAATTTGATGATGTTAAAAGAATTTATGATGAAATAAAAAGTTCTATGAATGAAACTTTAGAATCCTCAAACTTGATCGAATTAAGATGTGACAAAGTGCAAGATAAATTAATTGCTGTAAGAGCTAAAGAAATCATTTCTGTTCAGATATATGAAAAATCATCAGTAGCAGGAGGAGCTAAAAGGCCAGGATTTTCTCTCAACATAGATTGATAGAATTAATGCGAGATTCACTTGAAAATGAAATACCTCATATTCAATTCAAAGATGTTTCTTTTTCATATCTTGGAGAAAAAGAAAATTTAATTTTTAAATGTAACTTCTCAATAAAAAAACCTGGATTTTGGATGGTCGTAGGTAAAAACGGGAGTGGAAAAAGTACTCTTTTAAAATTAATTAATGGAATAATCAAACCCAAAAATGGCGTCATTGACTCTAATGCAAATATTGGCATGGTGTTTCAAAACCCTGATCATCAAATATTGATGCCAAATTGTAGGAGTGAACTTCTGATTAACATTAATCAGAATATAAGTCAAAATGAAATTAATAAAAAAATTGAATATGTGCTTGATAGAGTTGGAATGACTGGTTTTGAAAAAAGGCCAGTTCATACTTTGAGCGGTGGACAAAAACAACGCTTAACTATTGCATGCGCTCTGATCAGTAATAGAAATTTTATTCTTTTAGACGAGCCTACAGCGTTACTTGATCAAACCAGCCAATTAAAAGTTTTAAAAACTATTAAAAATCTTACAAGTGACCGTAAAAAACCTTTATCAGCTTTGTGGATTACTCATCGTTATGAAGAATTAACTTATGCTGATGCAGTAGCAGAGTTGAAAAATGGTTTTTTATCTAGCTGGCAAGAACCATCAAAATTTCAATATAATTAACTCTTGTACTTGTCATAAGGTACTTTAAAGAGCTAAATTCATTCTATATTCCTCGGTAGCTCAGCGGTAGAGCGATCGACTGTTAATCGATTGGTCGCAGGTTCGAATCCCGCCCGGGGAGTTTTTACATTCGAAAAAGTTATCTAAAATCACCCTGTTAGGGTGATTTTTTTATTTCTTTGACCTCTTTTTGTCA
>CACNMX010000047.1 GCA_902621675.1 uncultured Prochlorococcus sp.
AGAAATCCCAAGAGAGTGGAATCCTGCAGACCTCTCATCTATTGAATTAAAAATATTTACCAGTCCTAATTTATTCAATTCCCAAGCAGCTATTGCTAAAGGTGCTGATCTACTACCTGGACATATTATTAAATTTTGAACTCCTATTTTTATAAGAAGATTCAAAAGTTGTAAACTTCTAAGAAAATTTTTACATTCAATAGTTGATGTCATAATTTATATATAGGCTTTGGGATTTTCCTTATAACTGAATTAAATAAAACATGTCTACAACTCAAGAAAAAAAAAATTCAATACTAAAGGATTTAAAAAATCTTTTAATCTGGATATCTATTGCTCTAATTATACGATGGCAGGTTCTCGAACCAAGATGGATTCCATCCGGTTCAATGCTGCCAACTCTTCAAATACAAGATAAAATTCTTGTTGAGAAACTAACCCCCAAAATCACATCCAAATCAAATCTTTCAAAATTAAAAAATAAAATAGTTGTTTTTAAAGTTCCGGAACAATTAATTAATGCGGGTTATGAAGCAAATACTGCACTAATAAAAAGAGTAATTGGAATACCTGGAGACAAGATAGAAGTAAGAGACGGTAACCTTTACTTAAATGATATCGCTCAAAAAAATTACGTTTTTGACAAAAATATAAATTATTCTATAGGGCCTTTTATCGTCCCAGAAGAGTCATTATGGGTGATGGGAGATAATAGAAATAACAGTATGGACTCTCATATTTGGGGATTTTTACCCTATGAAAAGGTTATTGGTAAAGCAATTTTTAGATATTGGCCGTTTAATAAAATTGGACCTATTCGGTTCCCTGCCCTTAATAATTTAAATTAATGGGTACGTGATGTTGTAGGGTTTTTATATCTTGAAGTTGTAGAAATGTTTAATCCAGAATTTCTTGCTACTGAAAATAATGATCCAAACGATGAGAATGATTTGATTCAATATTTACAAAAACAATCTCCAGAAGTTTTGCAAAGAATAGCAAAATCAGCTAGTGAAGATATTCAAGAAATTATTAGACATAATGTTCAAGGTCTTCTTGGAATGCTTCCTTCAGATCAATTTGATGTGAAAATAACATCTTCAAAAGACAACATTGCCAATTTATTATCTTCAGCAATGATGACAGGATATTTCTTAAGACAAATGGAGCAAAGAAAAGAGCTGGAACAAACTCTTAAAAATGATGAAAACATGTCTATTGAAGAATAATAGTTTTTAAAGATTTACTTCTTCAGGAATTATTCCTAGCTCTAGCAACTTTTTATATAAACCCATCAGAAATTTATTATCCTCTGGCAGTTTGTCCCACTTTTGGGAATTAATTTCATTAATTAATTTTTGACAATCTTCTGTTGTAAATTTTATTGGTGCCGTAAAATGAGCTGGAATTAAATATTCCATATCTTCAAAAGACTTGATATTTTCTAACCATTTAAGTAATACTTCTTTTGAACGCGGAAAAATTAATTTTTGCAAAACTGGTGCAATTTGAATCTTAGGAGTATTTTTACCCATTATTTCAACAAGAGAAGATTCCCAATCTTCGTCCCATAAAAAGGGATAAATACCGAAATGAGATCTCCAATTTCTAAGATCTTTTTTGAATGAATACTTAATGATTTCCCTAAAAGGTGGAATATTTAATTTACCTGGTTTCAAAAAAGATGAAAATAATACTAATCTTTTCCATCCTTTTTTTCTTTGTTCAATGGAGTCAATCAAAGGTTCATCTCCTCTCTCTCTAGAATGAAAAAGAAGTGGAGTTGGATCAAAATTAAATATTTCAGGTGGTGTGGATTCTATTCCAACTATCGCGTCTGTTACATGAAGAGTTTTCGTAGGAAAATGGAAACAACTTATCTCCTGATATCTTCCAAGTCCTAAATTCAGTGGGCCTAATGAAGACCATTTAAAGGAGTTTGTATATGGGGTACCTTCCTCAAACAGTATTCTTGATCTTGTTGATGGAATTCCTAAAAAATCTAGTGGTAGATTTATGGGAAAACTCCATTGTCCAGGACAAAGCCAAATTTCTG